>CAYZQQ010000125.1:0-8611 GCA_964480075.1 uncultured Anaerolineaceae bacterium | reverse complement strand
CCTGAAATTCAGGGTGGGTGGTATCGGCATTTTGCAGAGTGAGCGTGCCCTGCGCCTGCGCTGTTTGCCCATTGTCATCCACCGCTGCTATCATCCATGTGTATTGCCCGTCGGGGAGCATGGTACCATCAATCACGCCGCCAAAATCCACCCGATAGTCGCCAATAGAACGGCGATTATCGTGTCGGAAATAGTGTTTCCCCCCCGCCGAGTCAATCAGAAAAATGGACAAATCCGCACTGCGCGACAATTTGTAGCTAAAGCGGGTCACATCATCAATCCCATCGGCATTGGGAGAAATGGTGTTGAGCGATAGCGACACGTCATACAATAACGGGCGGGTGCTGCATGCGGCAAGCGCCACGGTGGCAAAGATGGCTATCAATATAAATAGAGAGCGTTTGGTACACATAAAAGCCTCACAGCAGGTATGGTCAACTTAAAAACGGTCAGCCAAAACCGGCACCTTTTTCAGCGAGTGAGTGTACCACAAATTGTGTTTTTTGGCACGATTATGGTACAGAAATGGTAGTGTACCGAGGCAACGGCAGGATGATAATTATTGAACCTGTTGCCGACATACTCTCTGTGATGGACTTCTGATAGCGCAGAATATTTGCCTTTGCCGTGTAGATTTCCCCGCTTGACAGCGTTGAATTTGCTCAAACTATCTCTGTTGATTATACTCTAAAGCTGAATGTGAAACTAACGTTTGATGGGTGAATTTTTGAAGGAGATTGGATAATGGCGAAGAAAAAAGGTGTCCGCATTTTGGTAAAAATGCGCAGCAGTGAAACTGCTCATATGTATTGGACGGAAAAGAATCGGCGAAATGACCCGCAGCGGCTTGAGCTGAAAAAATACGACCCCATTGCACGGAAGCATGTGTTGTATCGAGAAGCCAAATAACCCGCCACAGGCGTTTTAAAAGCAGGGCTTTTTAAAGCACCTGCTTTTTTTTGTCTCTCCGGCGGTTGACGTCTATGCCGGATACAAGTACAATCAACATAATAAGAGCTAGATTCACGGCACGATGAGGGTCGCTGTGTACACACAATCCGTAGAAGATTATCTAAAAACAATTTACGAACTGCAAGTGCATCACAAAACCGTATCCACCACCATGCTCGCCGACCACTTGAACATTTCACCTGCATCTGTGACCGGGATGCTCAAAAAACTAGCAGAATTGCATTTGGTGGATTATGCCCGCTATCGGGGCGTCACGCTCACGGATGTGGGCGAAAAAATTGCGTTGGAAATGGTGCGCCATCATCGGCTGATTGAGCTATATCTTGCCGAAGCGCTCGGCGTGCCATGGGACAAAGTCCACGACGAAGCCGAAAAATGGGAACACGTCATTTCGGAAGATATTGAAGACCGTATGGATGCCGCACTGGGGCACCCCACCACCGACCCCCACGGTGCCCCCATCCCCACCCGTCAGGGAGAAATTGGCGAATGGGAACACACCCCGCTCACTGAATTGCACGCCGGACAATCCGCCATTATCGCCGAAGTGAGCGACCATGATCCGGCGTTGTTGCGTCAATTGGGTAAATTGAATCTATACCCCCAAACGGACATCACCGTGCTGGCGGTTACTCCGCCCGACGGTGACATCACCCTGTGCGCAAACGCTTCACAATTTATGCTGCCGCACGACACCGCGCAATATATTTTGGTCACCGATATTACGGGGTAACTTTCACATATATGCGCGCGACACCATCCCGATAAACATGTTGCCAGCGGGATGAATTTTCCACCGCTGTAACCAATTTTGGGGTGGCAGCGGGATTCAGCATCAACGCTGAAATTCCCGCCGCATTGAGCCGCGCCGCCCAATCGGGGCGGGCATCGGCAATGGCGCGATACGTTTTCCACTGCGCCGGCGGATACAGCTCAAAACGAGTGTCAATCCACACCGGACGCTGCGGCAGCGCAAAAATCAGATAGCTGGAAAAAGCCAAATCGCTCCACAGTCCGTCCGGCAGGTCGGGATGCGCCACCAGCCAATCTACGGCGGCGACGGGTGTGTCCACCGACAGCACCGGCGGGGCATCTGCCCACCAGCGCGCCCGCACCCCGGGCAGCAGTGCCAGCGGCAAGCCGATAAACATTGCCAGAAATGCGGCATTCAGCGCGGGAATTCCCCGGCTTTCCCATGTCCATCGGCGGGGCAGCAGCGCCGAAAGTTGGCTCGCCGCAACGGGCGCGGCAACCATAGCAAACCAGATGCCGTAGCGCACGGCGGTCATCGCCATAATGGAAAATCCCGCCACCCACAACCATTCCGCACCCGAAAGTTTGGCGCGCCCCGCGCGGATATTCCAACCGATGAGCAGCGCCAGCGCCCCCAGCACCACAAAGAAAAGCGCGCCCTGCCATGTGTGCAGGGTGGGCGGCTGCCATTCCGCGCCGAAATGCCGGCTGGCGGGGTCGGTGAGCAACGCCCACACATACTGCCATGCCCGCCATCCGCGCGGATTGAGTAGGCTGGCAACGGTCATTCCCGCCAGCGCGATTGCCGGTTCACGGCGATTACCGCCGCCACCCACCAGCGCCGCGCCCACCAGCAAAAATCCCAGTACAAACGAACCATGCAAGTTCACCCAAAATACCATCAGCAGGGCAAAAATCCACCCGCGTGATTTTTCGCCGCGCCGCCAGCGCCACAATGCCCACAGCATCAGCGCAAACAGCGGAAAAGCGAATATCTGCGGACGCATTGCCAAATTATTGCTGCCGACCATTGCCGCGACAAAAACGACGACCGCCGCCAACCGGCTGCCCGCGCCCGTGCGTCGGGCGGTGTGCCACACCAGTGAAAAAGTTATCGCCAGCAGTATCGCTCGCATCACCACGGTGAGTGTCAGTCCGCCGAGCCGGTACAGCAGCACAAAAATCAGTGCGGAAAGCCACGAATGGTACACCATCGGCTGCCCCACGCGGGTGAACGAGTAACTGTCGGTGGTGGGGATGCGCCCGTCGCGGAGAATATCGCCGCCCAGCCGCAGATACCACCAATAATCGTTCGGCTGGATGGGCAGCAGCAAAAATACGGCTAACAGAAAAAAAAGCGCCACACCCCACCAGAGAATACCGGTAGATTGTGGCAGGTACTTTTTCACGGGTTGAACTCCTGAATGAATTAAAGCGGTCAGCCATTTGCTGATTGCTGACCGCTGATTGCCATTTAGCTTCCCACACTATATTTAAGATACGCTTGAATGAATTCATCCAGCCGCCCGTCAAGCACCGCTTCGGCGTTGCCGACTTCGTAATTGGTGCGATGGTCTTTGACCATTTTGTATGGATGCAGCACATACGACCGAATCTGGTTGCCGAACCCGGCATCTACATGTTTGCCCTTTAGCCGTGCCTGCTCTTCCTTCTGGCGCTGTTCCTCCAAATCGTACAATTTACCTTTTAAGATACGCATTGCCGTTTCTTTATTCTGCACCTGCGACCGCTGGTTTTCGCATGTGACCACAATCCCCGTCGGTTTGTGTTTCAGGCGCACCGCCGTGGAGTTTTTCTGCATATGCTGCCCCCCCGCGCCGGAGGAACGGTAAACATCCATTTCCACGTCATCCGGGCTAATTTGAATGTCAATATCGCCTTTAATATCGGGGATAACTTCCACCAGCGCGAAAGATGTATGTCGGCGGCTGTTGGCATCAAACGGCGAAATTCGCACCAGCCGATGCACGCCGCGTTCAGCTTTGAGATAACCATAGGCGTATTTGCCGTGAATGAGCACGGATACACTTTTGAGTCCCGCGCCATCCCCTTGGAGTTGGTCGAGGATTTCAGTTTTATAGCGATGGGTTTCTGCCCAGCGAAGATACATTCGCAACAGCATTTCTACCCAATCTTGCGCTTCTGTGCCGCCCGCGCCCGCCGAAATAGCCAGCACGGCATCACCAAGGTCGTGTTTGCCGGAAAGCATCGCCTGAAATTCCATCGCGTTAAACGTTTCTTCCAGCCGTTCCACTTCGGCAGAAAACTCAGCGAGCGCGGCATCATCGCTGTCATCCAGCGACAATTCTACCAATTCGTGCAAGTCGTCAATTTCCTGCTGCACCGTTTGCCATTGTTTCACTTCCTCTTGCAATGCCGAAAGCTCTCGCATTTTAACCTGCGCCGATTGCGTATCGTCCCAGAAATTGGGGGCGAGGGTCTCTTTTTGCAGCGTGGCTATCTGTTTTTCTTTTTCCGGCAGGTCAAAGCCGCACCATAATTAAACCGATTCGCTGGCGCAAATCGGTAAGTCGGTCGAGCAAATCTTGCATTGGTTTCCCTCCTGTTACACCGCAAATAACCCTTCGATGAACGCATCGGCATTGAAGGGTTGAATGTCGTCCAGCCCTTCGCCCGTGCCGATGAATCGCACCGGCACGCCCAATTCGTGGTGAATGGCGAACACCACCCCGCCCTTCGCCGTGCCGTCAAGTTTGGTCAGCACCACACCGGTAATTTTTGCCGCGTCTTTAAAATGTTTCGCCTGACTGAGCGCGTTTTGCCCGGTGGTGGCATCAAGTACCAGCAGCGATTCGTGGGGGGCATTATGAACCTGTTTCCCCGCGACGCTATACAGTTTTTCCAGTTCTTTCATCAGATTGTATTTTGTGTGCAGGCGTCCGGCGGTATCAATCAGCGCCAAATCCACCCCCCTCGCAAGGCTGCTTTTCAGGGCATCATACACCACCGCGCCGGGGTCGGAGCCGGGTTGATGGGCAATGACCACCGTCCCGCACCGGTTTCCCCATTCCTGCAGTTGCTCAATGGCGGCGGCACGAAAGGTGTCGGCGGCGGCAAGGGTTACTTTTTTGCCTTGTTTGATGTAATAGTTTGCCAGTTTAGCGGTGGTGGTGGTTTTTCCGGAACCGTTCACGCCGACCATCATCACCACGGTGAGCAATCGTTTTTTATCGAGTTGCAACGGGGTGTTGTCCACGATGAGTTTTTTTAGTTCATTTTTCAGCACGGCAAACGCGCCGGCGGGAGTTTTTATCCGTTCGGTGCGAACCCGCTCGCGCACAACTTCTACCACTTTCAATGTGGTTTCCACCCCCATATCGGATTGAATGAGAATGGCTTCCAATTCATCCCAAAAGTCATCATCAATTTTGCCGGTGGCAAACAATCCGGAAAGCTGCCCCATCAGCGAACTGCGTGTTTTCGCCAATGTATCTTTAAAGTTGAATCGTTTGAACACACATCACCTCTTGTGAAAAATTCGCGGTTCAATTATACCGATGATGCGCTAAAAAGGCGAATGCCGTTAAAAAAAAAGGAGGGCGGCACACGGATGCCGCCCAACCGATTGAAGGAACCTATCAGCGAATTAACCTCGCATCTGGTTAACCATTGATAGCATATCATCTGACACTTTTAAGGCGCGTGTCATGAGCGAATAGGCGCGCTGGGCGCTGACCAAATCGACCATTTCCTGACTCAAATCGACATTGGCAGATTCCAGTGCGCCGCTGATTATTTGTCCCACCGACCCGCTGCCCGGCTGGGAAACTTCCGGCGCGCCTGACACATCGGTAGCGGCATACAGATTGTGCCCGATGCTTTCCAGTCCGCCGGGATTGTTGAACCGCGCCAGCGAGATGGTTGCCAGTGTTTGCGGTTCGGTTTCGCCGCGCCGCCGCACCATCACACTACCATCGGTGTTGATAAATGTGGCTTCGGCATCGGGGGGGATGACTACTTCCGGGGAAACAATCTGTCCGGAAACGGTGGTCAGTCTGCCTTCGCCGTCAATTTCAAACCCACCGTCGCGGGTGTAGGCGGTAGTGCCATCGGGCATTTGCACCTGAAAAAAACCATCACCTACAATTGCCAAATCCCAATCACGGTTGGTGGTGGCAATATCGCCCTGCGAAAACATACGCTGGTTGGCAGAAATAGCTGTCCCCGCCGCTTCGCCCAACGTGCGGCTATCGCCCGGCGCCGGGGCATTTTGTGCCTTAACCAGCAATTCCTGAAATTCGGCGCGACTGCGTTTGTAGCCGGTGGTGTTAATGTTGGCAATATTGCCGGAAATCGAATCGATGCTAAATTGCTGCGACAGCAACCCGGAACGCGCGATGCGCAATAGTGAATTTAATGAAACGGATGTCATTATACCCTCCCGATTTCGTTGGCGGCATGCCCATTGATGCGGTCTTGAACCTGCACCATGTGCTGACTGAGCTGATATGCCCGCAACACCGATGTCATTTCGGTGATCATTTTGGTCACATCCACGTTTGAATCTTCCAAATAACCCTGATGCACCTGAATTTCGGTGGCATCCATCGTCCGGGCGGCGCCATCGGGAGCGCTGAACAGGTTTTTGTTCTCTTTGGTCAACACCCCCAAATCATCAAATTTTGCCATGCTCAACTGTCCAATTTGCTCATCGTTGGCAAAGATTGCGCCGCTGGCAGATACTGCCAAATCACCGGGGGGAATGATGATGTCGCCGTTTTCGCCCTGCACGGGATAGCCATCCGCCGAAACGAGCCGCCCGTCACCATCTGCGTGAAACCGCCCGTCGCGGGTGTAGCGCACGCCATTTTCCGTTTGCAATTGGAAGAACCCGTCACCGGCAACCGCAAAATCAAGCGGATGGTCGGTGAGACGCAGGGGACCTGCATCAAAATTAGTGGTGAGGTTTGCCATTGCCACACCCGTACCCAGTTCCCCCACCTTTGACACGGTTTTGGTGCCGCGCACCTGCACCAGCAATAGCGATGGGAAATCTTTGGCGGTCACTTCATCGGCTTTGTAGCCCACCGTACGCATGTTTGATAGATTTTGGATGAGCGCTTCTTGTTGCGACAGTCCGGCAATCATACCGGATGCGGCGGTGTAAAATCCTCTGCTCATTGGCTTACCCCCTTTTCAGGTTCAAGGTTTCAAGTCTCAAGTTTCGTGTTTCAAGGTTAATGTACCCACCGGCGTGTCGCCGCGAAAATTCCCGCGATAAGCAGCAACCCACCAGCCAAGAATGCCCACTGCCCCCCGAAATTGTTGTCGCCGGTAACGGGCAGTACTGCGGGCGGCGGTGGGGCGGGTGTTCCCGCAGCAGTTTCTGCGCCGGTGGTGCCGCTGACCGTTGCGGTGGTGGTAATGGCTTGACCGTCCGGTGTGGTGGGCGTGGTTTGCACCACCACCAACTGCGGATTCGGGAACAACCCGGCGATGGTAATGCGTGCATCCGCTTCCGGGCTGGGGTCGGGGTCGGGTTCTGTGGTTATTAAAAAGTACTGATAATCTGCGACCGGGATGTTATCCAACTGAATATTATACGCCACATGTCCGTTGGCATCGGCGTTAAATTTGCCGACGCTGAATCGCTTGCCGGTTTCGGCTTCTTGCAGCCAGCCTTCATACTGCTCGCCCTGCAATTGGGGCAATCCATCGGCGGTTAAATCCACCCACGCCTCACCGATGCTCACTTGCACCGAACCGCTGGCAGTCTGGGAACCGGTGTTGGAAAATTCGGGCAGAAAGCCAAGGTAAATGGTGACAGGTTTGCCGTTTGCCGCGACAGGAATTGCCAGCAGCAACAGGACGGCACTGACGAGTAGCATTATTTTGATGCGTTGCATAAATTGTTTCTCCTTTGGGTTTAGATTGAATTTATTTGGGGATAAGTGTAACCATTTGCCCCAAAACGCAAAATTCATTGTTTCAACCTAAACATCATCGCGCAAAAGAATGCGCACCGCTTCCTGCTCCATCTCGGTGCGCGCGGCGATGGTGCGCACATCCAATCCCTGCTCTGCCAGTGAATGCACCCGCGTGCGACGGTCGGCGGCGGCGGGTATAACAGCCTTCACCTGCGATGGCGCGGCAATTGGGGGTGGGACAGCAGGGCGAACCTGCATCTCAAGCCACCTCAGAAACTCTTTCACCGCATTCAATTTTCGCCGGATGGTTGCCGTTTTTAATCCTCCGTCGCGCAAATATTGGTTGTACGCTTCGGCTTCGGCGGGGTTGATGGGGCGCACTTGCATTTGTTCATATTGTCGCCCCCCCCACCATAACGCGAACCCGCGCACGTGCCCCACTATCCGGTTGGCAGACCCGGCAGGTCGCCCCGCAGTCAGCAAATACCGGCGATACTCCGCCAGCGCATCGCCGAGTGTATTGTCTGCTCCGGCAGACTGCGGTGTAGATACAGCAGCAGTCTGCGGTGTTTCTACCTGCGCCGTCAGTGTCTTTAATCGGACATCGGTTTCGTTTACACGGCGAATGGCATCTTGCAGCAAAAGGCTTTGGCGCGTCCATTGCGCGCGCATTTCGGCGGCGGTTGTTTCCATTTCTTGAACCAGTGCGCCCACGTCGTGCGTCATCGCTTCGTTTTGCGCGGTGATGCGTTCTCGCACTATTTTGCTCATTTTCTGTTCAATATCGGCGCTATTTGGGGAGCCCGCCTGCTGCGTCAGCCAAAAGAAATATATTGTCGCCCCCAAAACAGCCAGTTCAACCAGTAGTAGCCACGGCTGGTACATACGCTCCCCTTCTTTTATATGGTTTGTGCATCACAGAATCGTGATTGGTGATGGAGCTGCGCAGTAGCAGCATAACTTTGGCGTGAATTTGA
>CAYZQQ010000124.1:0-8630 GCA_964480075.1 uncultured Anaerolineaceae bacterium | reverse complement strand
GGCAGATGCGCTGAAACAAGCTACCGGCTTAACCTTTGAGGTGAGCGTGCCGACCAGCTATGCCGCCACCATCGAATCGATGTGTGCCTCACCCGCAAACACAATGGGCTTCATCCCCGCGTTGGGGTATGTGCTGGCGAACAATCGCTGTGGTGTGGAAGTTGCTGGCGCTGCGGTACGGTATGGTTTGTCGTGGTACACCCAAGAGTATCTGGTTCAACGCGACAGCCCCTATAAAACACTGGCAGATTTAGCCGGTAAAAAATGGGCAGTGCCAGACCGCGGTTCAACGTCAGGGTTCCTCTATCCCAGTGCCGAATTCGAAGCCAATGGTATTCAACCGGGTGAAATTATCGAAGCAGGGGGTCATGGCGCCGCCGTGTTAGCCGTATACAACGGCGAAGTTGACTTCTCGACAGCATTCTACTCCCCGCCACTGTTGCCCGCAGGAAAATGGATTTATGGGCAAGACCCCGAACCGTTTGACCCAACGATTGCTGCCCCCAACGACAAAGGCAAATTGTATGCCGGGGACGTTCGCATTTTGGATGCGCGCTCAACCGTTGTGAGTACGGCTCCTGATGTTGTGGAAAAAGTCCGCATCCTCAAAGTCGGCGATAAAATTCCGAATGACACGGTCAGCTTTGGTCCCGACTTCCCGCAAGGGTTGCGTGCTCGCATTTTGAACGCGCTGGTTGTGTTTGCCGGTTCCGACGTATGCGCTCAATCCATTTGCTCTGACCAATTCTACAACTGGACAGGCGTGGAACCCGTCGGTGACTCCTTCTACGACCCCGTTCGCAAACTGATTGATGTGCTGGGCTACACCGAAGAAGATATTTTCAAATAAGCCGATATAAACTACAACGCGCAAACGTAGTAAAATAGTATAAATCTGTTGGGTGGGAAGGTGTCCCCTTCCTGCCCAACTTTTATGTAGATTTGCCGGTATTTTGTCTATCCGTATTGAGGATATTTTATGCTAGAAATCAAAAACGTGACCAAAATTTACGACAATACCGTGCTGGCACTGGATAAAGTGAGTTTCGACGTGCCACAGGGACAGTTTTTGGCAGTGGTGGGCTTGAGCGGGTCCGGAAAATCAACGCTGTTGCGGTGCATCAACCGGCTCATCGAACCCACCGCCGGGCAAATTATTT
Organism: uncultured Anaerolineaceae bacterium; assembly: GCA_964480075.1. Classification (GTDB taxonomy): domain Bacteria; phylum Chloroflexota; class Anaerolineae; order 4572-78; family 4572-78; genus JANTHQ01. The sequence continues at coordinate 7,470 of CAYZQQ010000124.1, read as the reverse complement.
TGGATGGTGATGATATTACCGCCGCCCAGCCGGATGAATTGCGCCGTATCCGTCGCCGCATCGGCATGATATTTCAGCATTTTAATTTGGTGCTGCGCTCGCCGGTGATGACCAATGTGTTGGCGGGACGATTGGGATACACCAACCCTATTGGGAGTCTTTTTAACCGCTTTTCAAAAGAAGATATTGATATGGCGCTGCAACAACTCGACCGGGTGGGCATTAAAGATAAAGCCCATGTCCGCGCCGATGAACTGAGCGGGGGGCAGCAGCAACGGGTGGGCATTGCTCGCGCGCTGATGCAGAACCCGTCCATCATGCTTGCTGACGAACCCGTCGCCAGCCTTGACCCGGTGTTGGCGCACAGCATCATGCAATATCTGGAACAGTTGCGTGACGAAGGCATCACGGTAATTTGTAGCTTGCACTTTTTGGATTTGGTACAGCGATATGCCGACCGGGTGGTCGCGTTAAAGGATGGCAAGCTGATGTTTGACGGTTTGCCAAGTGAAATTGATGACGAGCGGTTCAAACAAATTTATGGAGAGGAAGCGCAGCGAATTGGATAATTCCATCACAGGCGTGGGCAGAGCCACTGTCTGCCACATTGAAGGTAGGTTCCACCCATGAAAAAATCATCGCCAAGTTTATGGCGTACTTTGGGGAAAATAGCGCTGGTTGTTGCGATAATTATCGTGTATGCCTTTGGATTACAAGTGACGAAAGTCGACTTGGAGAAACCGCAAGAGGCAAAACGTCAAGAGCAATTGACCAATATTTTGCGTGGACTGGCTCATCCTGATTTGTTTTCTTATGACACGGAACATATCGTGGCAAATGCGCCCATCATCGTTCCGTGTACCGGAACGCCGCCAGCCGTGCCTCCCGCCGCAGCGGGACAACCGTCAATTGCGCTATCGAGTAACTGCGCCGCCCCCGGCGATAAAATAACCGTGTCCGGCAGCGGGTTCGGAGCGGGCGAAAATGTGTTCATCTTTTTTGTCCCGTTTGCTCCCACCGTCAAAGATGAAGTTCAGCTGAAACTGGCAGATAGCACCGTCACTACCGCCGCAGACGGTACATTCTCAAAAGAAATCACGTTAAAAACGGACCGCGATTCTGAAAATGTGCAAACCGTGCGGGCGGTGGTCAACCGGCGGTCGGGAATGCCCCGACCGAGCGAAGCGCTAAAACAAACATGGGAAAAAATCGTCGAAACAGTCTTTTTGGCATTTATTGCCACCACGTTTGGCGTGATTTTAGCCGTTCCCATCAGTTTTTTGGCAGCGCGAAACTTGATGCTGCAAGTAACCACCAACTTCACCAGATTTATGGCATCAATGGTGATAATGCCCATCGGGGCGTATATCGGCTATATTATTTTTGTAAAACTGAGTGCGTATGGCGCCCAACTTGTGGGTGCCGGTGCGGCTCCGCCGGGTGACACATTACTATGGACGGCGTTACCGCTGGTTGGGCTGGCGGTGGCGCAGGCTTCCGGGCGACGCGCCTTTTGGAAAGCCGTGCAGCGGTGGCTTGGTTCCATTGTGGCGGCGGTGGTGATTGTTGTGGCGCTGGCGGCATTGGGACAATTGGGACGCGCTGCCGGCGTATCGCTGAAAACCAGTTTGGGCGGTTGGTCATTCTTTGGCAATTTTATACTGATTTTCTCTGATGCGATTGTGCTGGGATTGCCCGCTTTTGGCGCACTGGTGGGCATGTTCGCATTAAATCCGCTGGCGAACCGTATTTTGGAACCAACTCTGCCCAAGCTGCCCAAAGTAACGCGAAAAATCATCGCCGTAATGCTGGCGACGCTAACGGGCGCTATTGCTTTTGGCATTGTCACTGCCATACTCGACTGGTTTTACGAATTTGGCGCGCTGGGAACAGTTATTATTCTGCCCGTGATTATCGGGGCGGTGCTGTTTGCCGCACTGGCGTTTATCGTTGACCCTGACCGTGAAATTACCACCGGAATGTTTGTCTATTATGGGCTTCGCACTATAATGAATACGTTCCGCTCAATTGAGCCGCTGGTAATGGTGGTGGCTTTTGCCGTGTGGGTGGGTATCGGTCCTTTTGCCGGGGTGATGGCGCTGGGGTTGCACACCATTGTTTCTTTGGGGAAACTTTTCTCAGAACAGGTAGAAAATATTGCCACAGGTCCCATCGAAGCCATTACCGCCACCGGTGCCAATCGATTGCAGACCATCATATATGCGGTTATCCCGCAAATTGTGCCGCCATACATCGCTTTTACGCTGTATCGGTGGGATATTAATGTGCGTATGTCCACCATTATCGGCTTTGGCGGTGGAGGGGGGATCGGCTTTTTGCTCAGCCAAAACATTAACCTGCTTAAATATCGCCAAGCCAGTGTCAATATGATTGCCATCGCCATTGTGGTGGCAAGCTTAGATTACATCAGCGCCAAAGTGCGCGAGAAGATCACATAACCACGATTGATTATCGGTGGGGAACAGAGAATTATCTTCCCCGCCCCCTGATTTTCCGGCTATAAGGGGTTTGTATGCTGAATGAACCTGTTCTTGAATTGCGCGGCATCACCAAACAATTTCCGGGCGTGCTGGCAAACGATAATGTCAATTTAACGCTCAACAAAGGTGAAATTCACGCGCTGTTGGGTGAAAATGGCGCGGGAAAAACAACCCTGATGAACATTCTCTACGGGTTGTATAAACCCACCAATGGCAAAATTTTCATTCGCGGCAAACGGGTCAATATCTTTGGTCCCACCGACGCTATCGCGCACGGTATCGGCATGGTGCATCAGCATTTTATGCTGGTGCCGGTGCTCACTGTGACCGAAAACGTGATGTTGGGGCAGGAAACCATCAAAAACGGTGTTTTCCTCGATAAACGCACCGTCACCAGAGAAATCCGCGAAATTTCCCAAAAACACGGCTTGGATGTTGACCCCAACGCATATATCAAAGATTTGCCCGTTGGCGTGCAACAACGCGTGGAAATCATCAAAGTATTGTATCGCCATGCAGATATTCTCATTTTAGATGAGCCGACAGCCGTGCTCACCCCGCAAGAAGTGGATGACCTGTTTGAAATTCTGCAATCGCTCGTTGCTCAGGGTATCTCCATTATTTTCATCACTCATAAATTAAAAGAAGTGCTTGCCGTGGCGCAGCGAATTACGGTGCTGCGGCGCGGAAAAACGGTGGGCACAGTAAAATCGGAAGAGTCTACCGAGCAATCGCTGGCAGATTTGATGGTGGGGCGCGCGGTTGATTTGACGGTGAAAAAAGATAAAGCCAACCCACACTCGCCGGTGTTGCAGGTAAAAGAGCTGGTGGTAAAAGATGACCGCGAGAATGTTACTGTTTCGAGCGTGTCATTCACGCTTCGTGAAGGCGAGGTGTTCGGCATTGCCGGCGTGCAGGGCAATGGTCAAACCGAATTGGTTGAATCGCTGACCGGTTTGCGGCAAGTGGTGTCCGGTTCCATTTTTTTGTTGGGGAAAAGTATTGCCAATGCCACCCCGCGCACTATCACCGAAATGGGCGTCGGGCATGTGCCGGAAGACCGCCAGCGCGACGGGTTGGTGCTCAGCTATCCCATCAAAGACAACATGGTATTGAACACATATTATCGTCCGCCGTTTGCCCATTGGGTGATTATTGATGAAGAAAAAGTGCTCGAAACTGCCCAAAAACGGGTGAAAGAGTATGATGTTCGCACGCCGAGTATCTTCGCCACGGCGGGAACCCTGTCGGGCGGAAACCAGCAAAAAGTCATCGTGGCGCGAGAATTTTCGCGCCCCAATAAATTGCTCGTCGCCTCTCAACCCACTCGCGGATTGGATGTCGGTTCCATCGAATATATCCATCGCCGCATCATTGAACAGCGCGACGGCGGCACGGCAATCCTGCTGGTTTCCACCGAGCTGGATGAAATCCGCGCTTTGTCTGACCGCATCGCGGTTATGTTTGAAGGGAAAATTGTGGCGGTCGTGAATGCCGATGTGGTGACTCAAGAACAATTGGGGTTGTTGATGGCGGGTGCGATGCCGCAAGATTTGCCCGCGTCGGCAGTGGTTGAAATGTGACTGCGCAAAAAATAGTGCTGATGGATCACGATGGCGGCGTGGATGACCTGCTATCGTTGATGCTATTGTTGACTATGCCGCACATATCGCTGTCGGGGGTATCGGTGACCCCCGCCGACTGCTATCTCGACACGGCAATCGAAGCTACAACGAAACTGCTCGATATGTTCAGCGGCGCGAATGTGCCGGTTGCCGCCGGTGACCGGTTCGGCATCAATGCTTTTCCGGCAGCATGGCGCGCCCAACCGCGCATCATCAACGCCCTGCCGATGCTGTTGGCGCGTGAACCCGTCAAAACTAAAATTGTATCTGCACCCGCCCGCGAATTTTTGGTGGAACAGATTGCCCGGTCATCCACACCCGTGACGATATTGATGACCGGTCCCGCATCGAATTTAGCGGCGGCGCTGGAGACTCATCCCGATTTACGCGCCAATATCGCGGAGGTGGTGTGGATGGCAGGCGCGATTGATGTGCCGGGGAATGTCCGCACCTATGCTCACGATGGCAGCGCCGAATGGAACGTGTTTTGGGACCCCATCGCCGCGCGAAAGTTGCTGGAAATGCGTTTGCCCATCACGTTGTTTCCGCTGGATGCCACCAATCACGTGCCGGTATCGCTCAATTTTCTCCGTCGATTGGCTCGCCAGCGACAGCATCGAATGTCAAATTTGGCGGGGCAGTTGTGGGCAACCACCGTCAATACCATCCCGCACGTTGATTATCAGTATTTTATGTGGGATACATTGGCGGCGGGGTATTTGGGATATTCGCAAGCTTTTACATTTCGGCGAATGGAATTGGCGGTGATTGATACCGGCACCAGCGCCGGACAAACTGTGCGCGCCGTAGGCAGCGGGCAGTGGGTTTCGGTGGCAGACACAGTTGATGTGCCCGCGTTTTATGCGTATATTTTGCAGCAATTTAAGTGTTGAACGATCCAAATTCGTATTCTCCCAATTGATAGATGAAGGAGATTTCTGGCGTGACAAAAACAAAAAAGAAAGAAAAAACGCAGAAGAACGGCAATGGCTTTTGGCGAAACGCCGGGCGCGCAATGCTCATCCCACTGCTGGCAGTTGTGGTTGGATTGCTGGTGGGGGGCTTGCTGATTGCGATTTCTGACCCGGTGGTTCTGCGAGCGATGTCACCCAATCCGTGGCACGTGAGTCCCACCGGCGACGTTAATCCTGCCAATGAAATCGACCTGCAAACGGCGCTTAATTTTCACGGCAACCAAGTGAGTATCGGTGACTTTGTGACCTTTAAACGCGGCACCGGTTTCATCTTCCGCGAAGTGGTGGCAGAGGTGACGGATAAAGATACGCAAATCGATTTGGAACGGGCGCGGAAGCGTGCGCCGAACCTTGAATCGGGAAATGCCGCCATTGTGCTGACCTTTAGCGACCGTCCCACTTTTGTGTTTTCTGCCGCCGGTCGTGCGGTGTGGCAAGCGTATCGAGCCCTCTTTCTCGGCTCCATCGGCAATCCGCAACAAATTTCGGAGGGGTGGCAAACTGCCCGGCAAACCGGCGATTGGCAGGCATTTAGAACGGCAATGCGTCCCATTTCTGATAGTTTGGTTACGTCCATCCCCTACATTTTTGCGGGGCTGGCTGTGGCGCTGGGCTTTCAGGCGGGGTTATTTAATATTGGTGTCGAAGGGCAAATTGCCATTGGCGCGGCACTGTCAACCTATATTGGATACAGTTTCACGAACCTGCCGGCGGTGTTGCATTTGCCGCTGGCATTGCTGGGCGGCATCATCGGCGGGGCAATTTGGGGTATCATTCCGGGATGGTTAAAAGCGAAAACGGGCGCGCATGAAGTCATCAACACCATTATGATGAATTTTATTGCCTTTCGGATAATGTCGTGGTTGCTGCGCGGACCGATGCAGCGTCCCGGCGCAGGCAAACCGGTTAGCCCGGTGGTATCCCAATCGGCATTTTTGCCGCAACTTTTCGGCTCACCCATTCGATTGCACGCCGGGTTGTTTGTGGCAATTTTGGCGGTCATTTTTGTGTGGTGGCTGCTATACAAAACCACCATCGGGTTTGAACTGCGCACGGTTGGCGCCAACCCGAACGCCGCCAAATACAGCGGTATGAGCGTGGCGCGCAATATCATCATTGCGATGGGCGTGAGCGGGGCGCTGGCGGGGTTAGCCGGGGCAAATGAAGTGTTGGGACTGAATCATTTTCTGGCGGAAGGATTTTCGCCGGGATATGGGTTTGACAGCATTGCGCTGGCGCTATTGGGCAAAAGCCACCCGTTTGGCGTGGTGCTGGCGGCACTGCTGTTTGGCACTCTGCGCAGCGGGGCAACCAGTATGCAATCGCTGGCGCAAGTGCCCATCGATATCATCACCACCATTCAGGCGCTGGTCATCGTTTTTATCGCCGCGCCGGAAATTATCCGCTGGTTGTTCCGCCTGAAAACTACCGGCGAAGAAGAGAAAACAGTATTCACCCGTGGGTGGGGGTCGTAGGCAATTAACAATTTTCAATTATCAATGAATTTGTTCAGTATTCATTGATAATTATTCATTGCTTTTCGGAGTGATATATGAGTGTAGCGACAGCAACAGTACAAAAGCAAACGATAACATCGGCAGAAAAACGACGACGCCTGTTGTTTGGAATACTATTTATGCTGACCGGATTGGCAATTATAGGGTTATTTGCCCTTCAATCCGAAGGCGGGCAATCGACCACCTTCGGTATGAATCCCGGTTTCACTTCAAATGCGCCAAAAATTCCCGATTTAACGTTCCCCACGCAACCGGTGCTGTATGTACTGGGGCTTGTGGCGCTGTTTATGGGCGGCTGGGAGTTTGCCCGCGGATATAAATCCATCGGAGCGGTATTTGGCGTTGTTTTTGGATTGTTCGTGCTGGCATTTTTGTCGTGGGCAGCCCGTGGTTCGGCATTTAACGTGGTGGGTATGTTGCAATCTACCCTCATTCGCGCCACACCAATTGCGCTGGGAGCATTCAGCGGCGTTATCGCCGAGCGAGCCGCAATCATCAACATTGCCATCGAAGGGATGATGCTTGCCGCCGCGCTGGTATCGGTGGTAGCTGCCAGTGTCACCGGGTCGCTGTGGATGGGCATATTAGCCGGGGTCATTACCGGCGGAATACTTGGATTGTTGCATGGGGTAATGGCAATCTATTTTAAAGTTGACCAAATTATCAGCGGTACAGCCATTAATATTTTGGCGACCGGCATTACCGGTTTTGTGGTCAAACGATTTTTCATCGACCCCAACATCAATGATAAATTCAACCATTCAGCAATTTTCCCGTCGATTCACATTCCGCTGTTAAGTTCCATCCCCGTTATCGGTCCCATTTTCTTCTCGGTGAATGTGTTGCCGTACCT
>CAYZQQ010000123.1:0-8697 GCA_964480075.1 uncultured Anaerolineaceae bacterium | reverse complement strand
ACGGTTCTGCAAAATATCCGGTAAAAATAAGCTTGCCCATATCGTGCAGCAATCCTGCCGCCGCGGCAAAATCAACCGTGTTCGATGGCAGATGTTCCATTTGTGCGATACGTTGGGCAAACCGGCTCACCGCAATGCTATGTTCCCACACCGATTGCAATGCCAGTGCCCCCAGCATATCGTATTCAAATTGCTTAAAAACCTGCGCCGACAGCGCCACTAATTTTAGCGTGTTCAATCCCAGCAGGACTGAAGCTTGTGCCGGAGCGGGAATGTGCGGGCGCAATCCCGAAAATATCATCGAAATGTATTGGATAATGTGTTGATTGATACCTTTGCTCTGCGAAACCAGATGGCTCAATCCGCTTTCCGGTGTGTCCGCCACTTCCAATTCCCGCAAAATTTCATCAAACGAAACGGGAAGCGATAAAAAGGGATTGAGGGTGGATATTACGCGCCGAACATTGGCATTGGGTATGAGCGACCGCAGATTGCACGCCCGCTGAATGGTGGTTTTAAGCGTATCCGCATCGCACGGTTTGCCCAAATATTGATGAATTGCCGCCGCGCCGCGCAAAATTGTTGCCCGTTCCGCCTGTCCCGACAGCACAATTCGCATGGTTTCCGGCGATTGTACCATCACCCGACCCAGCAACTCTGCGCCGTCCATGCCGGGCATCCGCATGTCAGAGACAATCACATCCACCGGGGTTTGGGCGATAAAAGCCAGCGCATCCGCACCGCAGGACACAAACTGCATATCCCATTCCAGCCGCATTGAGCGCAGCATACGGCGCAATCCTGCCAGCAAATTCAATTCATCGTCAACAAACAATATCCATTTTTTTTGCGCCATCAATGCCCCCTGCCATTTGTGCCAACGGCAACCGGGTCAAGCGGCAAGCGGATAATAAAGGTTGTACCGGCGCCCATTTCAGTTTCAAATGAAATATTGCCTTTGTGTTTTTCAACTATTACCGAATGAGATATGGCTAATCCCTGTCCCGTGCCGCGCCCAACTTCTTTGGTGGTGAAAAACGGGTCAAAGATGCGGTCACGAACCGCTTCGGGAATGCCGGTGCCGGTATCGCTGATGCAAATTTTCACCGCGTCTCCATCGCGGCGGGTGCTGATGGTTATCAGCCCTTTTTTGCTGCCGTTCTCCACCGCATCAGCAATGGCATGGGCGGCGTTGACAATAACATTCAAAATAACCTGATTCAACGCTCCCACAAAACAGGAAACGGGCGGCAAATCGGGGGCGAAATCAGTTTTCAAATCGGCGACGTATTTCCATTCGTTGCGGGCGACGGTGATGGTACTTTCAATGGCGCGGTTGATGTCCACCGCGGTTTTTTCTTCCACGCCGGGGTGTGAAAATTCTTTCATCGCCCGCACAATATTCGATACCCGTGCCACGCCTTCCAGCGATTGCTCAATTGCGGCGGGAAGTTCTTCCATCACAAAATCAACATCGGTGTCATCATATGCCCTTTCAATATCTGCCACCAAACCAGAAAATGTGCCGCCTGCTTTGACCTGCTGCAACAGTTTTTGGTATTTTTGCAACAGGTGGGCAATGTCAGCAAAAGAATCCTGCATAAAACGGATATTATCGCCGACATACTGGGTAGGGGTGTTAATTTCGTGGGCGATGCCGGCGGCAAGGTGTCCAATAGATTCCAATTTTTGCGATTGGCTCAGTTGACTTTCCAGTATCTTTCGCGCGGTAATATCTTGCGCCACCAGCAAAAATCCCGGTTGCTCGTCCGAATCATCGGTAAACGGGCTGATGGTGACATTTAAAAACCCGTCTTTCCCATCCGGGCAAGTGTATTTCACATCGTTCAAATTGGCGGCGGTATCATCGTGACGGCAGGATTGCACCCATGCGGTGATGTTTGCCCAATCCCAGTGGATGCCACAATCGGCAAACGGCTTGCCAACAACTGTTTCGGCGGGAATGCCAAATGCTGTTTCGGCGGGGGTGTTCCAATGAGTAATGGTGTCGGCGGGGGTAACGTTAATGAGAATCGATGGGATTGCCGCCAAGATTTGCTGGTTTTGAACGTGGGCACGTTCAAGTGCTTTTTCGGCGCTGGTACGCTCGGTTATGTCTCGTGATACCACCACAGCATGGGTAACAATCTTTTCGGCATTGTAATATGGGTAGTAGGTTACGTCCATATAGCGCCGCCCCAGCACGGCAAACGTAAACCATCCCTGATAGTGGATTTCAGCACCGGCAAAACAACGGTCAAAATTTTCTTTGATTTTAGCCAGATACCGCCCTTCACCCCACACCTGCGGCACTGACCGCCCGACAATTTCTTGGCGTTCTTTGCCGTGAGCGCGGCAATACGCTTCGTTGGCAGCATGGTAGATATAATCTCGATTGACCAGCGTCATAAATTCTTTGGACGTGTGGACAATAAATTCATACCGCCGCCATTGTTCCTCCAGCGCTTTTCGAGCTGTTATGTCGCGGATGATGCCCTGATATCCCAATACTGCACCATTTTCAGATCGGTTGGGTATAGCGGTGAGCACCCCCAGCAGTTCTCTTCCGTTTTTATGCCGCATCTGCACGGGATAATTTGTTACGGCGCTCCGGGTGCGGAGACGTTCCACCAGTGCATCGTAATCTTCAAAATGGGCAAAAAGCAGTTGCGCACTCATTTCGGTCAGTTCGTCAGCAGAATATCCAAACAAATTAAGCGCTGCCTGATTGATGTCCACAAATGTGCCTTCGGCATTGGTGCTGTAAACTGCATCGGGAAAAGCTTCAAAAAGAGATTGGAGTCGGCGCTGGCGGTTTTGCAACGAATGCAAAGATTGGGTGCGCCGGATAGCATGCATCACCACGTGCGTTAACAGGGTTGGAGAAAGGTTGGATTTAGGCAGATATTCAATTTCGCCGGGACGCAGCAATGGCATTACCGCCCGCTCCTGTTTATCATCCGCCATACAGAGGATGGGTGTATGGGGCGCTTTTTCGCGCAGAGCAGACAGTGCCGCCTGCTCATGTCCTTTTTCAACTGCCATATCAACCAGCATCAAGTCGAACAACCCGGGGGAGATAAATTGCAGCGCTACTTTTACCGTCGGTGCAACGCGGGTTTTTATGCGGGGGGCAACCGGCGTCCGGTCATCAATGAGAATTAAATTGCTATTTAACTTTCCTATGAGCAAAACTTTGGCGTTGGCGAAGGATGTGTCGGTCATAACGCTCCTGCATATTTTTAAAAATCAAGAGACAGCATCTGTTTACATCACTTCTATTATCGTATGCTTTACATTTTTTCTCCATAAAGAATACGTAAACAAATTGCAATTGGCAGAATGAGTTATATTTTCGGGGGGAATTTTGGTATCTTCTCAACAACTTGGGGTGAAGCATTGTAGAGGCAGAGTAATGCTCTGCCCTACGCGGGACGAACACATAGGTTCACCCTGCATTTCGAGATGATGCGAATTTTGGGTAAAAAAAACTGTCTGACGGGCAGACAGCATGTTGGTTCCGGGGCGAACGTTCAGCGCAAACCGGGAATCAAATGCACGGTGATGATTCCCGTTGCAAGGTTAACATCGCGGATGACTTCGTGGGTGGCAGGCAGCAACAATTCGCCATCGTCATATTGTATCACATATACATCGTTGGCACCGGTTTCCAGCACATACGAAAGTTGTCCCAACGATTCTCCGGTATCGGAAATTACCGCCAACCCTTCGAGTTGGTAATGGTAAAATGTATCCGGGTCAAGCGCCACAGCATCTTCGCGGCGAATTTTTAGATACAAGCCGCGCAACTTTTCGGCAGCGGTACGGTCGGCAAACGTTTCAAAACGAATGAGCACGTAATTTCCGTGCCAGCGCACCGACTGCACATTCGTCAGCCGTACAGATGTGGCATCTCCGAGATATACCGCTTCCATCGCATCAAAACGCTCCGGAAATTCGGTCAGCACTTTCACCGACACTTCACCAAGCACACCATGGGGTTTGACAATTTGCCCAATCACCAGAAATTCAGGCGCAGCGGGTTGCTTCTCCGGATTGATATTTGTTTGACGGGTGTTGGGGGTCACTCGCCAATCTCCAACGTCACCTGCTCGTGATGGCGCACGGCGGCAACGCGCAACAATGTGCGCATCGCATTTGCCATACGTCCACGCTTGCCGATAACACGCCCCATATCTTCGGGGTCAACGGTCAGGGTATATACAAATTGCCGCCCGTATCGCTCTTCGGACACCGCTACTTCTTCCGGGTGATCCACCAGAGAGCGGGCAATGTATTCAACCAATGCCTTACTTTTTGACATAGTATCACCTTTCGGGTGATGATGTTGAGCATAACAATTTTAGCACACTTTTTAGGGGGTGCTGTATCATTGACAGCTCACAATTTATGCTGCTTCGGCTTCTGTTTCGACCGCGACCGGCGCTTCTGTTTCGCCGGACGGGCTTTGCCCCAAAATGCCTTTGCTGGTCAAGATACGTTTCAGCGAATCGCTCAGTTGTGCGCCCTGCGACATCCAGTGGAAGAGACGTTCTTCATCCACAACAACAGTGGGGGGGTCGTTACGCGGGTTGTAGTTTCCCAAAATTTCTAGGAACCGACCATCGCGCGGGGCGCGGGACGGGGCAACCACAATACGGAAACTGGCGCGTTTTTTTGAACCGGTACGGCGAAGTCTAATTTTTACCATAACTTTTTCTACTCCATTATTCAATCGATTTGTGTTGATTTATTGTAATTTATTTTACGCTATCCGCCCAACATATTTAGAAAGCCCCGCCGTTTGCCGGGGTCGCGCAATTGACGCATCATTTTTTGCATCTGGCGGAATTGCGATAAAAGCTGGTTCACATTCTGAACAGCGGTGCCGCTGCCGCGAGCCACACGGCGTTTACGGCTGGCGTTCAGGATTTTGGGATATTTTCGCTCTTTCATAGTCATCGAATTGATGATGGCTTCGGTGACTTTCAGTTGGGTATCGGCAACTTCTTCCGGAATTTGTTTTGCCAGTTTTCCCATCCCCGGAATCATATCGAGCATTTTGGTGATGGAACCCATCTTCTTTATTTGCTGCAACTGCTTCAAAAAATCGTCCAGATTGAAACTGCCATCCATCAGTTTTTCGGCGGCTTCGGCAGCGGCTTCATCATCAATGTGCGCTTCTGCCTGCTCAATCAGGGTGAGCATATCGCCCATGCCAAGAATGCGGCTCGCCATCCGGTCGGGGTAGAAAACCTCCAACTCGTTGAGTTTTTCGCCCGCACCGAGAAATTTGATGGGCACGCCGGTCACGGCTCGTACCGAAATTGCCGCCCCGCCGCGCGCATCGCCGTCAATTTTGGTCAAAATCAGCCCGGTGATGCCGACCTGTTTATTGAATCCATCGGCAACTTTGACGGCATCCTGCCCGGTCATCGCATCAACCACCAGCAGAATTTCCTGCGGGTCGGTTTTCGTCTTTATCTGCGACAACTCATCCATCAGTTCGTCATCAATGTGCAATCGCCCGGACGTATCCAGAATGACCACATTATGCGCGCCTTCGCGGGCGACTTTCAGCGCGTTGGCGCAAATGGTCGGCGGCGGAATGCCGGGGTCTTCGGCATGCACGGGCAAATCAATCTGTTTACCCAGCACTTTCAACTGCTCGATAGCCGCCGGTCGGCGGGTATCCGCCGCCACCAGCAACGGGCGCTGCCCTTTTCGGCGCAGATGGAGTGCGAGTTTCGCCGCCATGGTGGTTTTTCCCGCGCCCTGCAAACCCGCCAGCATGATGACTCGCGGCGAACCGCCGCCCAAATTCAGCGGGGCAGCATCGCCCAACGTGGCGACCAGTTCCTCGTTGACAATTTTGATGACCTGCTGCGCCGGGGTGAGGCTTTTGGTCACTTCCGCACCGATGGCACGCGCTTTGACCCGTTTGATGAAATCTTTGGTAACTTTAAAGTTCACGTCGGCTTCCAGAAGCGCCAAACGGACCTCGCGCAGAGCGGTGTCCACATCTCCTTCTGTCAACCGTCCGTGCCGGGACAGGTTATCAAAAATATTTTGCAGTTTGTCTTGCAAGTTCTCAAACATCATTCATCCCCGCAAATACCAAAGTTAGATTTTAGCCGAAGGGCGAGTTTTGGGCAAATTTAAGGGGTGAACGCATCACACCAAATGCCGCCCGCCATCCACGCGGATGATTTCGCCGGTGACATAATCCGCCGCCAGCAGATAGCGCATCGCCTGCACCACATCCGCCGGAGAGCCGGTGTGCCGCGCGGGGATTTTCTCTGCCAACCGGGCAAACAGTGCCGGGTCATCGTTCACATTCGGTAAAATTGCCCCCAGCGCAATGCCGTTCACCTGTACATTGCGCGCCGCCAACGCCATCGCCATCGCCTGTGTCAACCCCGCCAGCCCGGTTTTGCTGATGGTGTAACTGAAATGGTGATTCTGCGGGCGTAGGGCAATCACATCCAGCAGGTTTATGATTTTTCCCGGCGCGTCATCGGGCAGGGCGCGGGCGAAGGCTTGGCTCAGCAGAAACGGGGTTTTCAGGTTGACCATCATCGCCGCATCCCATGTTTTCGGGTCGGCAGAGAGAAAATCTTCCGGCGTAAAAATGGACGCGCTGTTGATGAGAATATCGAGCCGCCCCGCCAGTGCCAGCACGCGGGGAACGATGCTCGCCACCGCCGGTTCGTCGCTCAAATCGGCGGCAAACGCCCACGCCGACACGCCGTGCGCCTCAATCTCGCGGACGGTTTGCTGCGCCGCTTCCGCCGAGCGCCCATAATGCACCACAATATTGCAGCCACGTTCTGCCAACGCCAGCGCCAGTGTTTTGCCCACCCGTTTTGCGCTACCGGTGATGAGTGCGGTTTTATTTTTCAATTCCATAAGTTTTCCTCGGTTCAAAGTTTCAGGTTCAAGTTTTCAGGGTTGCAGAGTTGCAGGGTGGCAATCAGCGGTCAGCGAATGGGCGAATTCTACCCCCTCCCCGACCCTCCCCCTGCTAGAGGGAGGGAGTCACCGCAGATGACGGGAGGGGGTAAGAATCTCACTTTCTCACCTGCCCACCCGCTCATTCTTCATTTTTCACTCCCCCGCCCCGCGCGGCGTTTGGCATCCAGCAGCCGGTTGGTGGTGCGTTTCGGGTTCGGCGATGCCGTTTTTTGGGGGGGAGTCTCTGCTTCCGATCCGGCGGTTTTGGGCGGAATGATGAGCGGCGATTTCGGTTTTTCGAGGCGAGTCGCCTTTTTCACCGACAGCAGACTTTTCGCCGGGGATGAAACGGGCGCAGGCGCGGCGGTTTTCTCCGGCGCGGCAAGTTTTCCGCGCAGCCAATTGAGCAGTTTCTCCCAGTGTTCCCGCCCGAACATCACCCGCCGCACGCCGACATCCAGCGGCAGCAACAGCGCAAACGCCATCAGCAGCCAGCGCCACAGCGGGCGCGAGCCGCGCACCGGCGGCAGGGTATGCTCGAACACCGCCGCCGCATCGGCTGCCGCCAGCATTTTTCCGCCGCCCAGCGATGCCAAATCCGCCGGCAGGGTCGGTTCGCTGCGATTGGCGGCATATTCCGGTGAATAACTGACCACAAATCCGCGGGTGGCGCTGCTGACCAACTGCCCGTCGGCATCGCGCGCCAGCAGCCGCAGCAGATATGCCCCCGTTTCGCGCGGCGAAAATTCGGTGCGGTAGCGTCCCGGCGCGATTTGCGTCAGTGTCACATCGGTTTGCTGCAATTCCGGCGACAGCAACCGCCCCTCCACCGTCAGATTGTTCAAACTGTTCCCCGTGCTGTCGAGCGCGTCCACCGTCAATTGCATATTGCCCGTTTGCGGGTTGCGGGTGATGGCGGCATCCAAATTACCACCTGCGTCCTCCAAAATTGTCCAGCGCACCGCCTGCCCCCAAAATCGGGCGTAGCCATCCCAACCGACCCAGTTTTTTGCCCAGCGTCCCGTCGCATCGGATGTCCATGCCACAGCACGCCCCAGCCCGTACTGCCACTGCGCCAGCACGGGGTCATCCTGCGCGCTGACCAGCACCGTCTGCGCGGTGAGTTTCGGGGTGGTGGCGACATAGCCCAACAGCGGCGGCACGGCGTCAATCCCGCTCAAAATGGGGCTGGCGGCGGTGCGTTTCGGCGTAAATTCCTCTTCTATCAGATAGGCTTTCAGCGCGAGCGTGGCTTCCTGCGCGAAAATTTGGGGGATGGTGGCGGGGTCGCGCGCCAAATGGAACCGCCCGTTGCCGTGTTTCGCCACCTCCTTCAAAAACGGGGCGGCATCATCGCCGATAGCCACCACCGATACCGAAATATTCTGCGCCGCCAATTTGTCGGTCAGTTCGACAATCCCCGCCGGATTCGCGCCGCCGTCGGTGAGCAGCACGATATGGCGCACGCGGCTCGATTCGCGCTCGATGGCATCGGCGGCGGCTTGCAGCCCCGCCAAAATATCGGTGCCGCCACTGGCGCGAATCGTGCCCACCCGGTTTTTGATGCCGGTCACATCCACCACCGGCTCAAACCGAACCACCCGGCGGGCGGCGGTATCAAACGCCACCACCCCGACTCTATCCCACGGCGCGAGAAAATCCACCGCGCGGTAGATGGCTTCTTTCGCCAGTTCCACCTTTTTCACCCCGCCGCCATTCGCCGTGCCCGCCGAATCCATACTG
>CAYZQQ010000122.1:0-8714 GCA_964480075.1 uncultured Anaerolineaceae bacterium | reverse complement strand
CAAGGCGCGTTTTTTGTGTAGCAGCAATCGCTGTTTGCGATATGTGATTGCTTCCCTTCACTCGCCATAACAATCTCCCTGAAATCTCCAAACCCCCTTTGTAGGGTTATCACCACAGAAGAAACATCGAATTTCGGTGGGGCGGTGTTATTTTATGATGCTGTACAGTATATTTTCCTCTCACTTTCAATATTTGAAAATTATTAAAGTTTTCACAATAGTTGCCGATATATATTGTGAACAACGTTTATTGGCTTCCATCATTCGGCAAGGAAAGGAATGTGTAATGAGAGTATCAATTCGTGTAAAGTTAATCGGTAGTTTTCTACTCGCTATCCTGGCAATGGTAATCATCCTCATTGTTAGCATCACCAGTTTAACCAGCATCCGTCACAAAGTTGACACGTTAACCGACCGGGAATTAGTGGTTGCGGAACACGCTACCGAACTGCGTGCAATGGCTCGGAACGAGCAACAGCTCATCACTGATTATGCTCTCACCGGCAACCCTGAATCAAAAACAGAATTAGACGCAGCAAGACGCGAATTTGATGATACCGCCGCCGCTATTACCCCGTTACTGGAAGGGGATAACGCAGTATTGATGCAGAAAGTTTCACAGGATGAAGAGAATTCTGTCACCGCCGGATTGAAAATGGCTGAT
Organism: uncultured Anaerolineaceae bacterium; assembly: GCA_964480075.1. GTDB lineage: Bacteria > Chloroflexota > Anaerolineae > 4572-78 > 4572-78 > JANTHQ01. The sequence continues at coordinate 8,050 of CAYZQQ010000122.1, read as the reverse complement.
GAATTTCTTGCCGGTCATCGCGAAACGGGCTTGGCAGAGATGAAGAACTTTGATGCTGCCGCCGCCAAATTCATCGGTAATTTGAATGATATTGCCACCGCAGCCAACACCAACGCGGAAACACTACAAGCACAAATCAAGAAACAAGGCGACGATGCGACCCGGCTGGGGCTGATTGTGAGTATTGTATCCATTATTCTGGCAGGGGCGTTTGGCGCGTATCTCTCGCAAACCATCGCCAATAGCGTGCAATCTGTAGCCCGTGCCGCCGAGGGATTGGCAATAGGCGACATCAACCAAAAATTGGACGACATTCACAGCAAAGATGAACTGGGCGATATGATGCAATCATTCCGGCAATTGATTGCGTATCAAAAAGATGTCGCCGATATTGCCGAACATATTGCCGATGGTGATTTAACCGTCACCGCTACGCCAAAATCAGACCGGGATGTATTGAATACTGCCTTCAGCAAAATGGTGGAATCGTTGCGGCAGACGGTGCAAAATATCACGGAAGCCGTCAACCAAATGGCGGCGGCGGCGGTGCAGTTAGAAGCCGTATCCGTCCAATCCGGCGAAGCGACCAATCAGGTTGCCAGCGCCATTCAACAAATTGCAGAGGGGGCGCAGGAACAAGCCACCAATCTGACACACACCACTGAAAATATCAATCAGTTAACCCATGCCATTGATGGCGTGGCACAGGGGGCACAGGAACAAGCAAGCGCAACAGGCGAAGCCGCCACTGTCACCGAAAAAATCAACAAAGCCATTCAACAGGTATCGAGATACGCGCAGGATGGGGCACAGGGCGCCTCGTTAGCCGCTGATGCCGCGCGAGGCGGCTCGGAAACCCTTGAAGAAACCATAACCAGTATGCAGACCATTCAAAAAACAATGCAGCTTTCGATGGCGAAGGTTCAGGAAATGGGCAAACGCTCGGAGGAAGTGGGGGTCATTGTGGATACCATTGATGATATTGCCGCGCAGACTAATTTACTGGCGCTGAATGCCGCCATTGAAGCCGCACGGGCGGGGGAACACGGCAAAGGGTTCGCGGTGGTTGCGGATGAGGTGCGAAAGTTGGCAGAGAAAGCCGCCTCTGCCACCAGTGAAATCGGGGGTCTCATTGAAGCAATCCAAACCACTGCGACCGACGCAGTAACTGCTATTCGGCAAAACGCCGTCGAAGTGGATCAAGGCGTACAAAAAGCCGACCAAGCCGGAACCGCATTGAACCATATTTTACAGGCGGCAGAGAAGGTAAACAAACAGGTCGCCAATATTGCTGCCGTATCGCAGGAAATTGCCGCCTCATCCAACGATTTGGTTCTCTCAATTGAATCAGTTTCGGCAGTGGTGGAAGAAAATACCGCCGCTACCGAGGAAATGGCTGCCGGTTCAACAGAGGTGATGGATGCTATTACCGCAATGATGAGCGTCAGTGAAGAAAGTTCGGCTGCCACCGAAGAAGTGAGCGCCACCACCGAGGAAGTGAGCGCCCAAGCTGAAGAAGTAGCCGCCTCGGTGGGCACTTTGAATGAGTTGGTGGAACAGATTTCCCTGACCGTTGCACAATTTAAATTGGCAGACGATAACGGTACCTCTGCCGCAGTTGAAACTATTTAGACAAACCCGTCTGCGCTGGGTGGAAAGTTGAAACTTGTAGGGGAATATCCGGAATCTATAACAGAATCTATGGCTTTCTGCCTTTTGCGGGAATGACACACAGGTCTACCCCGCCCCCCTCACATGATACTTTATGACGCAGACGCGTATGAATCAGACAACGGTTTCATTTTTGGGGAGGCTCTTTCCCCTTTAGGTTGGCTTGTGTTCGCCGCGCAAACACCCGTAGAGTTGTTCCACATCCTGCGTGCGGACAAACGCCGTGATATGGTCAAATGGCTGAAAAACCGTGTCGCCGTGCGGAATGAGCATTCGACCATCGCGCCGCACCGAAACCAGCAGACACGCATCGGGCAACACTGTGGAAAGCTGCCGCAACGGTTGCCCGACTGCCACATCCCCTTCATGCAAAGTAATATCCACAAATTCCGTCCCGTCGATATTGCGCAATTTAATGCGACGGGCACGGTGCTGCAATTCCGCCCGCCGTGAAAGCGCCAAATTATACGCCCGCACAATGTCCGCCCGCCGAATCATGCCCAGCAGATGATTGGGGTCGTCATGAGATACCACCGGCAATCGTCCCAATCCGCGCCGGCTCAACCGGGTCAGCACGTCGCCCATCGTTTCATTCGGATATGCCACCAACAGACGGTCGCGTGGCACGCCAATATCAGCCACGGTTGTGCGGCGCGACAAATTTTGGTTCACTGCGCGGTCAAGGTCGGTAATGGTGACCATACCCCACACCTTCCCTTGTTTATCGAGTACCACCAACCCGTGATGCCGGGTGCGGGTTAAAATATCTGACAGTTCGGGCAGGGTAATATCGGTGGAAATAGTATCCACATTGCGGCGCATCACTTCTTCTACCAGCACCGCCTGCAGCACATCCACATCGCGCCCGCGTCGCAAATTTACGCCGCGCCGGGTCAGTTTTAGGGTGTAGATTGATTCGCCTTTTAAGATTGGCTGCGCCAACAGCGTCGCCACCACCACGGTGAGCATCAGCGGCAAAATGATGCGATAGTCACCCGTCAATTCAAATAAAATGATAACCGCCGTGATGGGGGCACGCGCTGCCGCCGCAAAAACAGCCCCCATCCCCACCAACGCATACGCGCCCGGTGGCGCGGTAATGGCAGGAAACAGCAGTTGAATGAGGTATTGAAACGCACCGCCGAGCATCGCCCCCATAAACAGCGACGGAGCAAAAATACCACCGGAGCCGCCGGAGCCGAGCGTTAAACTGGTTGCGATGAGTTTTAATACCAGCAGCACCAGCAATGCGGTTATCGGTAACTGGTTAGAAAGCGCTTGCTCAATAACGTGGTAACCGACGTTAAAAATCTGCGGCGAGTGTTCCCAATGCACACCGGTGAGCATCGGATACAATAACGCCAATAATCCCAACAGTATCCCGCCGATAGCCGGTCGCAACCATTCCGGAACCACTTTCCACCCGTCAAACACGTCTTCCGACCAATAGAGGACGCGCACAAATATCGCCCCCACCAGCGCCGCCAAAAGCCCCAGTACAAAATAGAAAAGATACTCCCACGCGCTGGTCAGCCCGTACTCCATTGGGATAACAAATGCGGCAACATCGCCAAAAACCGACCTGCCGATAGCGCTTGCCGCCACTGCGGAAATTACTACCGTGCCAAACCGCTGCACGCTAAACTCGCCCAAAATTACTTCCAGCGCGAATATTACCCCGGCAATGGGTGCATTGAATGTCGCGGCGATACCGCCTGCCGCGCCGCACGCCACCAAATTACGCACCCGGTCATCGGACAGATGCAACATTTGTCCCACCGTTGACCCCAGCGCCGAGCCAATTTGCACGATGGGACCTTCTCTGCCCACCGAGCCGCCACTGCCGATACACAACGATGATGCCAGCGATTTGACAATGGCGACCACCGGTCTGATGCGCCCGCCTTTTAACGCCACCGCCTCCATCACTTCCGGCACGCCGTGCCCTTTGGCTTCGCGGGCGAAAAAGTAAATCATCGGGCCGACCATCAGCGCACCCAGCGTGGGAATAATTACCACATAACTAACGCCCCATTGCCGGGTGACCGAAGGAAACCAATCGTAACCCAGCCAATCCACCAATCGGATTAAATAGCGAAATGCTACGGCGCCATAGCCGGTACCCACACCCACTACCAACGCCGTGGTGAGCAATACAACCTGCGGTGGCAATTGCCAGCGTTCCACTACTGTGCCGAGCCAATCGACCGACGCTTGCCACAAAGCCGGTGTCTTCTTTATAATGTTGGTATCGGGTTGTTCAACAGTCATTCGCCCCTCTGCTGTGTTATCCGCGCGCCGACGACGGCAACGCTGTTATAATAGATTGACATGATATGAGTATTGTATCATCAAACGGATATTGGTTCAAACATTTAATGAGGCAGACAGGGAAAGCCGAGAATCAAAAACGGGCGGGATGACATTGTCATCTCGCCCGAGAAAGAGAGGGAAGGAATTTATGCCGTTTTTACGGCGATGCGCCGCGCTTTCGCGGGTTCGGCTTTAGGTAGGGTTATGTGTAACACCCCATCCTTTGCACTGGCTGTAATTTTATCACGGTCAATTTCGTCCGATAGGGTAAATTTACGTTCATAATCGCCCATTTCGTATTCGGCGTATGCTAGATTGTAGTTATCAGGTTTATCGGAACCCACATACCCGTAAATGCTCAACACATTCTTTTCTAGGGTAATGTCCACCGATTTTTCATCGACACCAGGCATGTCGGCAATAACCTGAACCTCATCATCCGTTTCGTAAATATCAACGCGGGGAACATATGCCCTGCCGGTTCGACTGCGTTCTACGCCTTCCATCACTTCTACTTCTTGTTTCTTCGCATTCTGCAAAGTGTTGACTGTCATTTTTTCACCTCCACATAGTTGCGGTTGTCGATTACGCCATTTTGACGGCGATTTTACGCGGCTTATCAGCTTCTGCGCGAGGCAAGGCAATGTGCAACACCCCTTTTTCAAAAATCGCCTCGACACGGTCGGCATCCATTTGGAACGGTAGTTGAATAGTGCGGCTAAATTTGCCATACCCACGTTCCCGACGATGGTAACGCCCGTCTTCTTGGGGTTCGTCGGATTTTCGCTCGCCGCTGAGAGTTAACGTTTCGCCCACCGCCGAAATTTCAATATCGTCGGGGGACATACCGGGCAGTTCTGCGGTAATAATGCCGCCCTCTTCATTCGTCCAGATGTTCATTGCAGGATACCCCGTTGCGACACGAGGCGTAAAACCGGTCGCTCTATCGGCAAACAAGCGATTCATTTCGCGTTGCAGGCGTTCAATTTCTCGCCATGGGGAACCAAATCCGTAATTTCGCCAAACCATAATTATCAACCTCCTTAACTTTTAAAAAGTAACTAAACTCAATTCTCAATTGCATCTTACGCTTATACTATAGCCGTCGAATGTTAGATTTTCGCTACTAAAATGTAAGACATTCATTAGAAAAAGGTGAGTGGGCAACCGTCCGTGCAGTTGTATTTGGTTGCCATCACAGGTACACTTTCCCATAGTGTTACCGAAACACTGCAATCTGCAATAAGGTGGAAAATAATGCGCTCAGATGCCACAACTGTGGAAGAATATTTATCTGAACTACCGGATGAACGGCGAAACGCCATCAAAATAGTGCGGCAAGTAATTCTTGAGAATCTGCCGGATGGGTACGAAGAGGTTATGAATTGGGGGATGATTACCTATCAAGTGCCGCTGAAAACGTATCCCGACACATACAACAAAAAGCCGCTCCTGTACGCTGCGCTGGCTTCGCAAAAAAATCATATGGCAGTGTATTTAACGGGCGTTTATTTAAACGATGGAGACCGGCAGGCATTCGAGGCAAAATACCGCGCCACCGGCAAGCGTTTCGATGTTGGAAAGTCGTGTGTGCGTTTTAGAAAATTGGACGACCTGCCGTTGCCGCTCATCAGCGAGACTATCGCCGCAATAAATGTCGATGCATTTGTGGCAATGGTAAAAGCAGTAAAATCCAACAAAAAGCGGTAAACTTATTGAACTTTCAAACGATTGGATTAAGGCATTCGGGGGAATCATTCGCCGGTGAATTAACCAGCGTGGCTACCGAATAAAATGCCATTTCATCTGCGGGGAAAGGTTGCAACAGCGGCAGCAGAGTTTGTGCCGATTGCTCACCCATCGCCAGCCAGTCGGTATGAGCATCATCCGGCAAAATAACCGGCATTCGATTGTGTACCGGCTTCAGCAAATTATTCGGCTGGGTGGTGATAATGGTACACGAATGCACATCGCTGCCATCGGGCGCAAGCCAGCGTTCCCACAGCCCGGCAAAGGCAAACGGACGACGGTCTTTTAGGTGGATGAACACCGGCTGTTTTCCGTGCGGCGTTTTTTGCCATTCGTAAAAACCATCCGCCAAAATTAAACAGCGACGGCGACGCAGCGCATGTTTGAAACTCGGCTTCTCGGCGAGCGTTTCAGCGCGAGCGTTAATCATTCGGCTGCCGATAGCCGGGTCTTTTGCCCAGAATGGAATCAACCCCCAGCGAAAAATATCAAAGTGCCGACCGTTTTCACCCGCCACCACCACCGCAACGGGTTGAGTGGGCGCAATGTTGAATCGCGGCGCGAGGTTTGATGGCACGTCCGCCAAGCCAAACGTGTGCTGTATCAAGTCTGCATTTGCTGTGAGTGTGAATCTGCCGCACATAATTCCTCCACACTAAAATTGTATCACAAATTCCGGGGTCAACGAAATACATTTTTCTCCGTGAAATGCGGAACAATAAACCGGCATAACCTTTGCCAAAGCATTCATTTGGCGGTATCATATTCCCATTCAGACTGATGCAATGGCGCACAAAACACCTAACTTATGTTAAGGAGCGATATATGTCAATCATTGAAGGAATCTTGGGACGTGAAATTTTAGACTCACGGGGAAATCCCACGGTAGAAGTAGAAGTTTTTCTGGAAGATGGCGCTGAAGGGCGTGCCGCCGTACCATCGGGCGCATCCACCGGCATCCACGAAGCGTTGGAATTGCGCGATGGCGATAAAAGCCGTTATTTGGGCAAAGGCGTCGAAACCGCCGTGGAAAATGTCAACACCATCATTGCCGATGAACTGGAAGGAATGTTTGCCACCGACCAAGAAGAAATCGACGCACTGCTCATCGAACTGGATGGCACCCCGAATAAAGCCAATCTGGGCGCGAATGCTATTTTGGGCGTCAGCTTGGCAATTGCCAAAGCCGCTGCGATGTCCACCGGACAATCGCTGTACCGCTATCTTGGCGGCGTCAGCGCCAAAACGCTCCCCGTGCCGATGATGAACATTCTAAACGGCGGAGCACACACCGGCTGGCAATCCACCGATTTTCAGGAATTTATGATTATGCCCGTCGGCGCGAGCAGTTTCCGCGAAGGGTTGCGCTGGGGGTCAGAAATATATCACCACCTGAAAACCGTGCTGAAAAAACGCGGCTACAATACCGGCGTCGGCGATGAAGGTGGATTTGCCCCCGCCCTAAAAGATGATGCCGAAGCTGTGGAATCGATTCTGGAAGCCATTCAAGCCGCAGGATACACCGCCGGCGAACAAATTCGCATTGCCATTGACCCCGCCGCATCCGAGCTGTTTGAAGACGGCAAATATCACTTGCGCATCCAAAATAAAGTACTCACCTCAGAAGAAATGGTTAAATTGTGGGAAAGTTGGGTGGCGCAGTATCCCATCATTTCCATTGAAGACGGGCTGGCAGAAGATGACTGGGATGGGTTCGTAATGCTGAATCAGGCATTGGGCGACAAAATCCAAATTATGGGCGATGACCTGCTGGTAACCAACGTGGAACGAATTGCCAAAGGGATTAAAATGGGCGTGGGCAACAGCGTGCTCATTAAACTGAATCAAATCGGCACCCTCAGCGAAACCATCGCCGCCGTAGAAATGGCGAAACGCGCCGGCTGGACAGCCGTGGTCTCGCACCGCTCCGGCGAAACCGAGGACACCACCATCGCCGATTTGGCAGTGGCACTGAACACCGGGCAAATAAAAACCGGTGCCCCCACCCGCTCCGACCGGGTGGCAAAATACAACCAACTGATGCGCATTGAAGAAGAACTTGGGGATGCCGCAATTTATCCCGGAATGAATGCTTTTTACAATTTAGGATAACCTTCCCCATCCCCCGAAAACGTGGATGCCGAGAAAAAATAGTCTATGTGTTTCGGGGGAGAATGACAGCTATTTGCTGAATACGCCCCGTAGCAAGTGGCGCGATTCCCTCCCGTCCATTAGAAATGTTCCGAAATAACTGTCCGAAATAATCGATAAATACTCCCCATAACAAACTGTGTGGGGAGTATTTATTTGGGCGGTT
>CAYZQQ010000121.1:0-8821 GCA_964480075.1 uncultured Anaerolineaceae bacterium | reverse complement strand
TGCTTGACGGGGAGCGAACGAGCATCCAGTTCATCGGTGCGCAATTCACGGGCGCGGCGCAATCGCCGGCTCAACAGCGATTCGGTTGAGCCGGAACGAGCTTCTTCATCGGCTTTTACCAGCAAACAATTTTTCTGCAGATTCGCCCACAGGTCGGTAGTATCAGTTTTATTAACAAAGGCTTGGCGGATTTGAGACTTGATTGTCGGTGAGCTGTCGTTGGCTTCAATGCACCGGCTGCGAACGGGACATTTTCTGCAACTGTATTTATATGGGGTGTTGTTATGCTCAGCCATCGGAAGACCTATTTGCGAATATAATTGTAGGTTGCACAATCATTATAACAAGAATGTTTAAAGGTTGTCAATTGAATACATTTATCTGAATTGCACAGGTTTGTTATAAATAGTATAATCGCACAGTTTGAAATTCTATGATTGAAAGATAATTTTGCGATGCCAAAAACAATTGTTGTAATTCCCACCTATAATGAAGCGAATAACCTGCCGAAAATTACCGCCGCAGTGTTCGATTTAAATATCCCCGACGTGGAACTATTAATTGTGGATGACAACTCGCCGGACGGGACGGGCGCAATTGCCGACGGGCTGGCGGTACAGCACTCCGACTCCTTTCACGTGATGCATCGCACAGGCAAAGGTGGACTCGGCACGGCGTATATTGACGGCTTTCGCTGGGCGTTGGCGCACGGCGCAGATTATGTGGTGCAAATGGATGCCGATTTTTCCCATTCGCCGGAATATATCCGCCAATTTTTGCAGGAAATTCCCAATTACGATGTCGTGGTCGGCTCGCGGTATGTGGCGGGGGGCAGTGTGGATGAACGTTGGAGCTGGTGGCGCTGGTTCCTCAGTTGGTGGGCAAACTCAGTATGGGTGCGGCTGGCGCTGTGGGTGAAAACCAAAGACGCCACCGCCGGTTTCAAATGCTGGAGCCGTTCCGCGCTGGAGCGCATCGGACTTGACCGGGTGAAGGCTAACGGGTATGTGTTTCAAGTGGAAATGTGCTATATTTCCGAAAAACTGGGATTCAAAATTCTTGAAATTCCCATCCATTTTGAAGACCGCCGTATCGGGCAGAGCAAAATGGATATGCCCGTCAAAATCGAAGCCGCCCTGCGCGTGTTTGAAATTCGCTGGCGACACCGGGGGATAAAAGCGGAGATTTAATGGCACGCAGATGACACAGATGGAGAGGATTTTCACAGATTTTTCATGATGATTTTCGCGGAAAAATCAGTGGTAATCTGTTTAATCCGTACAATCCGTGTTCTATTTTTTTGGAAAATGAATGATGACGAGATTCCGTTTCATCACTAAAAAAGACCTTTTCGCGGCGGCAATTCTGTTTTTGCTGCCGTTACTTTTGTTTTCCCCGGTCACGCTCGGCGGAAAAACGCTCTTACCCGCTGAAAACCTCTTTTCGTTTGAGCCGTATGCCTCTTTTGCCGCCGAGTTGGGCGTGGAACAACCGCACAACCTGCTCGTTTCCGACCTGATTCTGGAAAATTTCGTCTGGAAATCGCACATCCGCGACGCGATTGCCGCCCGCGAATTGCCCCTGTGGAATCCGTACATCTTTTCGGGACAACCGTTTCTGGCGAACGGGCAGCATTCCGCGCTGTATCCGGTCAGTCTGCTGTTTTATGTGCTGCCGCTGGAAAAGGCATACGGCTGGTTCACGGTGATTCAATTGTGGCTGGCGGGATTGTTCACCTACATTTTTTTGCGCACTCTGAAAGCCAATCGCGGCGGGGCACTGCTCGGCGGAATTACGTTCAGTTTGAGCGGATTTTTCATCAATCGGGTGGTTTTTACGATGATTTTGGCGGGGGCGGTGTGGCTGCCGCTGATGCTCGCCATCATCGAAATCATCATCCGCAAGCAGGAAGAGAAAGGCCGCACCGGATACTCGCCGATACCGTATGTGGTGGCGGGGTCGCTGGCGATGGGTGTGCAGGTGCTGGCGGGGCACGTCGAAATTACGTATTACGTGCTGCTGGTCAGCGGATTTTACGCCCTGTGGCGGCTGATTGCTCTGTGGCACGCCCAGTGCACACCGAAATTCGCGGTGCGGCTCGGCGGCTGGCTGTTGCTGATGATGGCGGTCGGGCTGGGAATTGGCGCGGTGCAGTTGATTCCATTTCTGGAAATCGGCACGCACAATTTCCGCGAAGGGGCGGTGTCGCTGGTGCAGGTGCGCGGCTGGGCGCTCCCCGCGCGGCGAATCATCTCGTTTGTCATTCCGAACTTTTTCGGCAGTGCGGCGCACCACACGTATTTCGACCTGCTCACCCGTGAATGGCTGCCCATCGGCTTGAACGCGCACGGCGAAATCAACGCCCTGTGTGCCGGTTGCACCCGCTGGGATGTGAAAACCGCCGTCGAAGCGGGGGCGTACATGGGTATTTTGCCGCTGACATTCGCCCTGCTGGCGGTGTGGTTCGCCGTGCGGGAAAGATGGCTGGCACGCAAAAATTACGAATCGCAAATGACGAATGACGAATTGCGTGAAACGTATTTCGTGAAGCGCGAAAACTTTACTCGCCCCGTTTTCATTTTCGCCACCCTCGCTATTCTATCTCTGCTGTTTGCCTTTGGAACGCCGCTGTATGCCGTGCTGTTTTACGGCCTGCCCGGCTGGAACCAACTCCATTCACCCTTCCGCTGGATTTATCCGTTCACGCTGAGTATCGCCGTGCTGGCGGGGCTGGGGGCGACGTATTTGAGCCGGTGGGCAGGTGAGAAAGATATGTCATTCCGGAATTTGCCGTTAGGCAAATATCCGGAATCCAAAAAGTGGATTCCCGCGAAAGCGGGAATGACATTGTCTCTCTCTCTCACCCGCATACTTTCCCACTTGCTCCTTTGGGGCGGACTGGTGGGCGTGCTGGCGATGCTCGCCGCGTTGGTTGTGCCGTCGCCGTTCATTGCGGCGGGAAATTGGGCGCTGGCACATTCCGGGCTGGCGCAAAACGCCTTCGCTGACGGGCGGCAGTTCATCGGCTATGAATGGCGAAATTTGCTCCTCTTTTTCGGCGCGGTGGCGGCGACGGGATTCGTTTTGAAATTGCGAATGTCGAATGTCGAATTGCGAATTCCCCGTTCGTCGCGCGTCATTCGAAACTCGTGGCTGATACTATCGCTGCTCATCACCGCCGCCGATTTAATGCTGGCGAATGGCGATTTCAACCCCGCCGGCGACCCCGCACTCCTCAATTTCACCCCGCCGAGCGTGCAGTGGTTGCAGGAAAAACAACGTTCTGACCCGTATTTCCGCATTACCAGCTTCGATACCCAAACCGGGCGCGGCAACAAAGTGCTGAACGCCAACACAGCCATGCGCTATCAGCTTTTTGATGTGCGCGGGTACGACAGCGTCATCAGCGGCGATTACACCAAATTTATGCAAACCATCCAGCCGAACGGCGACCTGCTCTATAACCGCGTCGGGCCGTTGTATGCGCCGGGGTATGCCGCGCTCGATTCTGCGCTGCTCGATTTGCTCGGCGTGCGCTATGTGTTGACCACCGCCGATATTCCGAATGATGGTTATCAACTAGCCTACGATGGCGAAATTAAAATCTACGAAAATATGGATGTTCTGCCGCGTGCTTTCATCGTCACCCGTACCGAAACGGACATCCCCGATATGGATTTCGCGCTGAAAAGCCTGAACCCCCGCGAAACGGTTTTGCTGGACGGTGAGCAAATCAACCCCGGCCACGACTTGCCGCCGGAAATGGACGAACCGCGCACGCAGGGACGAGACCGCGCCGAAATCGCCATCACCCATTATGGGGCAAACAACGTGCGGGTGGAAACGTGCCAATCTCCGGCGGGCTGGCTGGTGCTGGCGGACAGCTATTTCCCCGGCTGGAAGGCGTATGTCGCGCCGCAGGGCGGCACAACGCAAACGAAAGTGACCATCCACCGCGCAGATGGGGCGTTTCGGGCGGTGTATCTGCCCGCCGGAAGCTGGACGGTGGAGTTCAAATACACGCCGATGAGTTTCAAATTGGGGCTGTACGCCACTTTTTTGGCGCTGGTGATTTTGTTTGTGCTGGCGATGGCGTGGGCGTGGGGCAAAACCTATCGCGAGGAAATTGAGGGCAATACGGTGCGGCGGGTGGCGAAAAATTCCATCGCGCCGATGGTGCTGGCGCTGCTGAACCGGGGCATTGATTTCGCCTTTGCCCTGCTGATGTTGCGCATTCTCGCGCCGGAAGGGGTGGGACGATACGCTTTTGCCGTGTCGCTGGTCGTCCTTTTTGAAATTCTGACTCGTTTCGGGCTGGGCACGCTCCTCACCCGCGACGTGGCCCGTAATCGCGCGGATGGCAATCGGTATTTGAGCAATGTGGTGCAGTTGCGCGCCGTGCTGTGGCTCATCGCCGTGCCGCTCATCGGCGGGGTGTTGGCGCTCTATTTCATCACCGGCAATTTAACGCCGGATGTGGTGTGGACGGTGGCGCTGTTTGTGCTGGGGATGTTCCTCAGCAACATCGCCGACGCGCTGACCGCGCTGTTTTACGCCTACGAACAAGCGGAATATCCCGCCTTCATTTCGACCATCACCGCCGTGACACGCGTCTCGCTGGGCGCGCTGGCGCTGTTGCTCGGCTGGGGGATTATCGGGCTGGCGGGCGTGAGCATAGTCGGCAATCTGGTGTCGGTGCTGGTACTCGGCGCGATTTTCTGGCGCAAGATTTTCCACCCCACGGTGGAACGGGACACCGGGCTTCAGCGGCAAATGCTCTCCGAAAGCCTGCCGTTGATGATCAACCATCTGCTGTCCACCGTCTTTTTCCGCATTGATATTTTCGTGCTGAAATCATTTCGCGGCGATGAGACGGTCGGTTATTACAACGCCGCGTACAAATATATCGACGGAATCAACATCATTCCGCAATATTTCACGCTGGCGATTTTCCCGCTGATGAGCCGCTATGCCAGCGACTCGCGCGACTCGCTGGTGCGGGCGTACATTCTTTCGCTGCGGCTGCTGGAAATGCTGGCGATTCCGCTGGCGGTCGGCACGCCGTTCATCGCCCGCGAACTGATTCTTCTTTTGGGTGGCGACGCCTATTTGCCGCATTCGGTGATTGCCTTGCAATTGCTGATTTGGTTTCTGCCCTTCAGTTTCATCAATCAGGTGACGCAATATGTGCTGATTGCCATCGATCAGCAGCGATTTTTGACCAAAGCCTTCCTCATCGGGGTGAGTTTCAACATTATCACCAATCTAATTTTGATTCCCCGCTACGGCTATCAGGCGGCGGCGATTACCACCATTCTGTCGGAATGGTCGCTGTTGATACCGTTTTATTATTCTGTGCGGAAGAACCTGACCGCCGTGCCGTGGCTGGATGTGGTGTGGCGTCCGGCGGTCGCGGCGGCGGCAATGGGTGGGGTGATGTGGCTGCTGTTCGGCGGCAATCATCTGCTGATGGTGGCGGTCGGCGGGGCGGTTTATTTCGGGGTATTGGCGGTGGTCGGTGGCTTCCGCCAGCCGGATATGTCGCTGATATGGTCGGCGTTGCCGCTGGGTCGGTTGCGGAAATAGAACGCAGATTACACAGATGAAACGGATAAACGCAGATTCAAATTTTATCTGCGAAAATCTGTAAAATCTGCGTCATCCATGTGCCATTGCCTTTTCCGCAATCAAATACTCCCCCGTGATTGTTCCGTCGCTGAACAGATTGAGCGCGCGAGTTGAGGTTTCCTGAAAATTCCACACCGTCACTTCCATTCCCATAAAATCGAAAACCGGATTGCGTCGAAAATAGCGTACGGGCATTTCGCCGGGCAGAACGTCCCATTGCTGCGTATCGCCGAAAAGCCGTCGCAGCGCCACCCGCCAGCGTAATGTCCATTGTTTTTTCGATGCCAGTGGTCGGCTCAATGGGCTGGATGATGCGTGCGCCGCGCGGAATCGCCTCGGCACGGACGGGGGAATTATCAGGAAAATACGTGTGTGGGTGCTGTTCCGGCGCATGCCACAACTGATGCCCGCCATACACGCGCCATTCATCGCCGCCCGTGCGTCCCATCATCTGCGAAAATTCCTTGAACACATTTTCGCCGTTCGTTAATCCAAAGTGGATGATGCGCGGCCCCACTTCGCCGGTGATGACAACTTCGACGACCCCGTTCGAGAGTCTATAACACGTGTTCCATCCGCCAAAATTGATTTTTTCCATGGTGAGTGCCTCAGCCTGTATATAATTATCGTGCCATACCCAACAACGGAAAAAGTGTCAAAGAATGATGATGGAGTCGCACGTTCGCAGACGTTCAATATTTGCCAACGGGAAGAATTAAGTATAATTCACGCCGTAATTGCCATCCTAGCTCAGTTGGTAGAGTAGCTCACTCGTAATGAGCAGGTCGGCGGTTCGAATCCGACGGATGGCTTTTTTTATTTTTAAAAAATAGACCTCTTGCATAAGTCTTGTCATACCGGATAATTTCCGGAACGACATAGAATCTACCGCTTTAATCATCATTCGCCCCAGAACTGAAACGTACCCGTTCCACGCCTTTAACTGTATTTTGATTTATGATATACTACACTCAACACTAGCTAAACTTCATAAATTTACACGGTTTTTATAGGCATTGGAGAAAGGTTGATGAGAAGATTATCCATTTTCGTCCTCGTGGTAATTCTGGTTTCGGCTTGCAGTTCGTTGTCTCCAGATATGGAAGACGTTGCAACGCCTGCGTCTGACGCGCAAACGCGCATCGATGAGACTCCGACGGAGGTCAATCCCCCCCCACTTTCGCCGGTCTCCACCGCTGATAAGTGGAATTTATGGGTAAACGGGACTCGCCTGCGTGGCGTAGATTTGCACCCCTGTCTGCTCTACAACGAAGAGGGCTGCGTTCAACCCGTATCCCGTCAGGATATTCAGGATTTGCACGCTGCGGGCGCTAACTTAATGAATGCCTCGTATCCGGGCGTATTTGCCGAAGATGCACCCTACGCTGTCAATCCCACCGCGCTGGCTTATCTGGATGATTTGCTCGGCTGGGCGGAAGATGCGGGCGTGTTTGTGGTAATTCACTTTCGCACCGGACCGGGACGTAACGAGGGAGCCATCAACTCTGCGGACAATGCGCGTTTCGACGTTTGGACTGACCAAGCCGCCCATGATGCCTGGGTTGACATGTGGCGTTTCACCGCCGACCGCTATCTCAATTCTCCGGTTGTTGCTGGGTATAATTTGATGGTGGAACCCCATCCCAACACACTAATTGACCCCACTCAAACATCAGCCCCGCCGGATGTGCAAGCCAAACTCAACGGCACATTAATGGATTGGAATGTTTTCGCCGCCGAAATCTCAACGGCCATCCGTCACAGTGACCCCGATACCCCCATCATCATCAGCAGTATCAACTGGGCATCAGCCGAATGGTTCCCGGTGTTGCAACCCACCGGCGACCCGCGCACTATCTACAGCCTGCATGCCTACAATCCCGATATTTACATCATTCAAGAGGAGGGAGCAAATATCATTCGTTACCCCGATGTGGTGCGCGATAACGGCGAAAACATCACCTTTGATAAGGCTTGGCTGGACGAAAACTACCGTCCCGTGCGCGAATTTGCCCAACAAAATAACGTTCCCATTTACGTGGGTGAATTCGGTGTGGTGCGCTGGGTGCCGGGTGCGCCCGCATTTCTGCGTGACCAAACCGATTTGTTTGAACAATACGGCTGGAACAATGCTGTCTATGTTTGGCGTGGCGACGAAGCCTATTTCGATGGCTTTAATATGGAGCATGGAACCGACCCGCAAAACCACGACCCCATCCCCGATAATCCATTGATGTCTGTGCTTCGCAACCTCTGGACGCGAAACGTCGATTTTCCCGGCGCGCCGACCAGCACGGCACCCGGTGGCGACTGGTGGCAGCCACCGCTTTCCGCCACATGGCAATGGCAGTTGGAAGAGATGGTGGACACATCTGTTGATGCGCAGATTTTCGATATTGATGTATTTGAAAATGACGCGGCAACGGTGGCGAAACTGCACGCGCAGGGCAAAAAAGTTGTCTGTTACATCAGTGCGGGAAGCTGGGAAGACTGGCGACCCGATAAAGATACGTTTCCCGAAACGGTCATCGGCAAAAGTTACGACGGCTGGCTCGGCGAAAAATGGCTGGACATCCGCCAAATTGACGCGCTGGCACCGATAATGCGCGCCCGGCTGGATGAATGCCGCGCCAAAGGGTTCGATGGCGTTGAACCGGACAACATCGACGGGTTCACCAACGATACCAGCTTTCCGCTCACCGCTGCCGACCAACTGGCGTTCAACCATTGGCTGGCGGAGGAAGCCCACGCACGGGGATTGTCCATCGGTCTGAAAAACGACTCCGAGCAGGTGGCTGACCTGTTGCCGTATTTTGACTGGGCGCTGACAGAAGATTGTTTTGCCGAAAAATGGTGCGCCGAGATGCAGCCTTTCATCGCCGCCGGAAAACCCGTTTTTGCCGCCGAATATACCGACACGGGAATCTCGCCTGCTGAATTTTGCCCGCAGGCAGATGCACTGGGCTTCAGTGCAATTCTTAAGAATCGCAAGTTGGATGCGTGGCGAGAAACTTGCCCCACCGCCGAAAACATCGCTCCCGCAGTTGTACCATCCGCCACCCCGAAAAAAATTGCCCCCACCCGTGCCGATAAAATGGCTTTGTGGGCGAACGGCACTCGGTTACGCGGCGCGAATATCTGGCAGGCACTCGTCATCCCGGATTTGGACGGGCTGGAATTTAAAGGCTCCGAC
>CAYZQQ010000120.1:0-8824 GCA_964480075.1 uncultured Anaerolineaceae bacterium | reverse complement strand
TGCCGAGTTTGGGTCTGCAAATTGCCCGCACTCTGGTGACAGAAGATTTACGGGGCGAATTGACCTTCGCCGGCAATAATGGCTTTTCTGCCGCCATAACATTCCCCAAAGCGCTGTTTGGGGGTGAAGAAGGGTGGGCGCGCGGTTAATGTTCAATGAGCGGTAGAAAAGTAAATATATCGGGGATGGCGCAGTCGCCGATAACGATGTCCGCTTCATCGGTACTGCTTTGTCCAGGGAAAAGTTGAGAACCTCCGAAACTGCCGTCAGCTTCCGCGTCCAAATATTCAATTCGAAATCCTACCGTATCGCCGGGGTGCAGACAAAAATCCAGCGTATCTCCCGAACAGAGGGGATGTTTTCCCTCAAAATGGTTAAGTCCGGTTATTCGCTGAACAGCCCCTGCTCCGTTGGATGCCCCGCCGCCTAACGTGTCGTTGTGATTGGATGTGGGCACCGGCGTCCCAACGATGTAATGGTCTTCAAAATGGGGCGTTCCTGCGCTTATGGATAGAATATCATCATTAACGTGAAACAGAGTCCCGCTGTGGTCATTGTCAAAAACAATGCTCACCGTATCCCCTTTGGGCAGATATGTGGCGCTTGAGGAAAGTTCATTATCATTGATAGTCAGGGCGTAATAAAGGTAGTACGCGCCGTTCATCACCGAGAGCGTTCCGGTGAACGGGGTGCCTGCGCCGGGGACAATCATCTGAAACGTTTGCGATGCGGCGGTTGTCCATTCAAGCGCATTGACCTGCCCGTCAACAATTGCCATACCACATGCGGGACCAAAAATATCCCCGGAGTGCGCAGAAACATTTTTAGGAGTAGGCCTGAGGCTAATGAGCAGTACCAGCACAATAATTATGACCAATTGCGCCATTAAAATTAGAACACGCAGTGTATGTTTCTTGAAATTCAGCGGCATAACTTTATCCCTCCAAACGTTGGATAGTAACCAGCTACAAATGACCGTACAGAGGCGGTAACGTCACGGTTCTTAAATGGGCAAATCACGTTTTCGACATAAAACATAAAAAAAACGGCAACCGATGATATAGCCCACCACCATCCGATTACATTCAAATTGACATTGAAAGATATGACTATTATACACCTAAAAAAACGAATTTACCAGAAATTGTTGAATCCAATTCGGGTTGTATTCCCCGTGGCTTGCCACGTTTGTCATTCCCGCGAAAGCGGGAATCCATTTATTGTTCTGGATTCCGGATAATTTCCTGCGGAAATTTCCGGAATGACATGCCGAATGTTTGTTTCTCCCATGATTTGCCTCAAAACTGAAACGCGCCCAAACCGAAGCTTACGGTTGCAATTCTGAGCACTTAACAGTATCATTAACTGAAGTAAAACATACTGAAAAGGCAAAATAAATTTGTCGTCAGTGTATTCTTCGACGAGGTGAAGAAGGATGGAACGAAAACGTATCCTTATAGCGGATGACGAATCACTCATTCGGATGGATTTGCAAGAAATGCTGCGCAACCTGGGATATCTGGTTGTCGGCGAAGTGGGCGACGGAATCTCCGCGTTGAAACTTGCCCGTGAGTTGAAACCCGATTTGGTCATGATGGATATTCGAATGCCCGGTATGGACGGGATTGACGCCGCGAAGGTATTAACCGAAGAGAAAATCGCGCCGGTGGTGTTGCTCACTGCGTATAGCCAGAAAGAATTGGTGGAGCGCGCCAAAGAAGCGGGCGTGGTTGGTTATTTGGTGAAACCGTTTAAAGAGAGCGACCTCACGCCCGCCATTGAAGTGGCACTGGCTCGGTTCAGCGAATTTAAACAAATGACGCAGGAACTGGACGATTTACAGCACGCGCTGACCACTAGAAAATTGGTGGATCGCGCCAAAGGTATTCTAATGGATACCAAAGGGCTGACCGAATCCGAAGCGTTCCGCGCTGTCCAAAAAATGAGTATGGACAATCGCCGCCCGATGAAAGCCGTGGCAGAAGCCATCATTATGGCGCACGAAGCCGCACTGGGGCGATTGGGGCAAGACCGATATTAATTCAGTGAAAAATGTATAGTGAAAAATGAAAAATGTATTCGCTATTCGCCCATTCGCTGATTACTGAAAACTGACTGCTGATTGCAACCCTGCAACTTTGAACCTTGAATCAGCCACTGACCATTAACTTTGCACGTTGCATTTTTAATTCAACTTGGGTTTAATTCCCCGTGGCTTGCCACGACTGTCATTCCCGCGCAAGCGGGAATCCAGAAAATGGATTCCGGATAATTTCCTGCGGAAATTTCCGGAATGACATTTTGATACCCCGCAGCTTACTGCGAAGAGTATTCATTTTTGCATTGCTTTGAAATCGGAACCCTGCAACTTTGAACCTTGAATCAGCCACTGACCACTAATTTTGCACGTTGCATTTTTAATTTTGCATTGGTTTGAAACCGGAAACCTGAAACTATGAGAATTGCACTGGCACAGCTCAACACGGTGGTGGGTGATTTTAACGGCAATGTGTGCCAAATTATTGATGCGCTGACACACGCCAAAGAGGTCGCCGCCGATATTGTGCTGTTCCCCGAACTAACCGTCTGCGGGTACCCCCCGGAAGATTTACTCTTCAAACCGAATTTCATCGCCGCCAACCGCCGCTATTTGGAGCAGATTATCCCCCATACCAAAGGTATCACTGCGGTGGTGGGGTTTGTTGACGCCGATGATGATATTTTCAACGCGGCAGCCGTATTGCACCACCGCAAATTGGGGGGTATCTATCGAAAATTTCTACTGCCCAATTACGGTGTTTTCGATGAAGAACGCTATTTTCGGCGCGGCAATACCGAATCGATTTTTAAATTGGGCGATGAGGTGCTGTTGGGGGTGAGTGTCTGCGAAGATATTTGGTATCCTGCCGGGCCGCCGGAGCATCAAGCCGCCAACGGCGCGCAAATATTGCTCAACATTTCCGCATCGCCATACCAGTTGGGCAAAATTGAAGAACGCCAGCGGATGCTGGCAACCCGTGCCGCCGATAATGTGGCAGCCGTGGCATATTGCAATTTGGTCGGCGGGCAGGACGAACTGGTTTTTGACGGCAGCAGCGTTATTTTTGATGAGCGCGGGCAGGCGCTCGCACAGGCACAATCTTTTGAGGCTGATTTTGTGACGGCGGATATTGATTTGCGCAGCATTTTGCGCCAGCGATTGCGCGACCCCCGCCGCCGAAAAAACACCGCATACCACACCTCATATAAAACATTGCAAACCGTTTCGCTGCCTGCCCCGATCCCAAACGCTCCCAAACCTGCCATCGCCGCGCCGCAAATTACATCGCCCAAAATGCTGCTGGATGAAGTTTACAGCGCGCTGGTGCTGGGCACGCGCGATTATTTGCACAAAAACGGATTCCAGCGGGCGGTGATTGGGCTGTCCGGCGGGATTGATTCGGCGCTGGTGGCGTGCATCGCTGCCGATGCGCTCGGTGCGGAAAACGTGGTCGGCGTGTCGATGCCCAGCCGCTATTCATCCGACCACAGTAAAAGCGACGCCCAGCAATTGGCGGAAAATCTCGGTATGCGATATGAGACCATCCCCGTGGAACCGATTTTTTCCGGCTATCTGAAAACGCTGTCGTCGCAATTTGCCGGAACCGACCCCAACGAAGCGGAAGAAAATTTGCAGAGCCGCGCGCGCGGCAACATTTTGATGGCGCTGAGTAATAAATTTGGCTGGTTGGTGCTGACCACCGGCAATAAAAGTGAAATGTCGGTGGGGTATGCCACCCTGTATGGCGATATGGCGGGGGGGTTCGCGGTAATAAAAGACGTGCCCAAAACGCTGGTGTACCGATTATCGGAATACCGCAACACGCTCGGCGCGGCGATTCCGCAGAATATCATCGACAAACCGCCGTCAGCGGAATTGCGCCCCGACCAATTTGATACCGATTCGCTGCCACCGTATGATGTGCTGGATGATATATTACAGACTTATGTGGAAAACGATTTCAGCATCGCCGAAATTGTGGCGCGCGGGCACGATATTGACACCGTGCGACGGGTGGTCAATTTGGTTGACCGCACCGAATATAAACGCCGCCAAGCCCCGCCGGGAGTAAAAATTACCGTGCGCGCCTTTGGCAAAGACCGGCGATTACCCATCACCAACCGGTTTACCGATACCTAAATTTGAGTGCGATTTGTTTCCAGCGCCACCTTAATTTGCGCGGCAATTTCCGCGAAATCTTCCGTCGATTGCACAAAATTCAGCCGGTCGGCGTTGATGGTGAGTACCGGACACAACAAGAAATCATCAATCCACGCATTGTACAACCCGTTCAATCGCGCCAAATATTGCGGGTCAATATCCTGTTCAAATTCCCGCCCGCGTTTGGCGATGCGCCGCAACAGCGTTGGCACGCTTGCTTTCAGATACACCATCAGCGATGGCGGCGGCAGCAATTCCACCATCACTTCATATAATTCACGGTAGCTCTGATAATCACGCTCGTGCATATTGCCCTGCTGATAAAGATTCGCCGCGAAAATTTCCGCATCCTCATACACCGTGCGGTCCTGCACCACGTGGTTCGGATGGCGCATTAAATCTTTGTGATGGCGCAATCGCCGCGACAGAAAGAAAATCTGCGAGTGGAAACTCCACGTTTTCATATCCCGATAAAAATCCGCCAAATACGGATTGTCGTCCACTGCTTCAAAAAATGGTGTCCAACCGAAATATGCCGCCAGTTTTTCGGTGAGCGTACTTTTACCCACGCCCACATTGCCTGCAATGGCGATGAATTTTTTGCTCATGCTTCCTCCACTCCTATTGTCCCGGCGTGCCATTCGCGTCCCATATTGGTGTTCATTTTTTCCAGATATGCCCCTTCTAAATCAATACCGCTATAATTGGCGAGTTTGAGCAGATACGCCAGCACGTCTGCCATTTCTTGTTTCAGCGATTCGCGGTGCGTGTTCAGCGCCGCACGCAGGGCAACCGATTCATCTGCGCCGGTGGCGGTATGTCCCAACTGAGTGTGCCGGACACGGGCGAATTCATCACTTAATTCTCCCATTTCATTGACCAACTTCATATAATTCAGGAATAAATCGGGTGAAAAATGTTTTGCCCGGTCAAGCGCAATGTGGAATTGTTGAAAATCGGGCAGGCGGTGGCGGGTGTCATCCGCAAAAATTGCCGAAAGCTGCGGCGCGTTGGCGGATTCATCATTTAGCAGCGAGGGCTGGCTGGCGCCGGTTTCCAGCGCGCTTTTTATCTGCCCGATGACTTGCTGGCGGGCATCCAAATTGTTCACAATATTTAATCCGTCGGTAGCAATGGTGAGCACGGGAGCGAGTTTAAAATCGGCGAACAAATCATCATACGCGCTACTCAGCGCGGCGATGTATTTCCGCGCCATATTGCGCTCATACGGGCGGTCACGCACGGCGATGCGGTCCATCAGCGTGTTCACATTCGCTTTCAAATAAACCACCAGCGTGGGGTTGGGGATGCGTTCCGCCAGCGCGGTGTATACGCTTTCATACACTGCCAGCTCATCATTTTCCAGATTGAGGTGGGCGAAAAGCCAATCTTTGGCAAACAGATAATCGCTCACCAGCGGGGAATGTTTGATGGCGCGGGGGATGACCTGATGCTGTTGGCGGTATCGGCTGAGCAGAAAAAAGATTTGGGTTTGAAAGGCGTAGCGGGTGCGGTCGGCGTAAAAATCGCTGAGAAAAGGATTTTCTTCAAATACTTCCAGCAGTAATTCTGCCGCCAGCGACTCTTGCAGATAGCGCGCCAGCGTGGTTTTTCCCACCCCGATAACGCCTTCGATGGCAATGTATGGATATGGCATTTGGACTCCTTCAACCACAAAATAGAGATATAATGGCGGTAAGCTCCACAACATACAGGATACACCTTTCGGCAAAAAATGGAAAATAGTTGTCGGTTGTCAGTTGTCGGTTATCAGTATTTTACTGACCGCTGACAACCGTTTACCGCCTGCAACTTTTTCAGCTATAATTCGTAATAGGTTTTGTAGGGAGCGACGATGTCAGACACAGCGGTTCCGGCGGCTGCGCCAAATCAAATCGAAGAGACCCAGTGGATAACCCGCGCGTGCCAAGGCAATCAAGCGGCGTTTGCGAAACTGGTGAATGCATATCAGCAGCCCGTTTTCAATGTCTGTTATCGTATGCTTGGCAACCGCACCGAAGCCGAAGATGCCGCGCAGGAGGCGTTCATCCGCGCATACCTGAAATTGGACACATACGATGCCGGGCGAAAATTCTCATCGTGGCTCTTTTCCATCGCATCGCACCACTGTATTGACCGCATCCGCAAACGGCGCATGCAGCTTGTCAGTTGGGATGACCTTCCGCCGTGGCACTGGATTCCCGCCAAAGCATCCACCCAGCCGGAAACTGCGCTATTGGAAGATGAATCCACCCGCGAACTGCATGCTCTGCTGAACACCCTTCCCGCCGATTATCGGGCGGCGGTGGTGCTGAAATACTGGCACGATATGAGTTATGACGATATTGCGAAAACGCTGGAAACAACCGTTAGCGCCATCAAAAGTAAACTCTTCCGCGCCCGAAAAATGATGGCGCAGACGGCAAAAAAAGAACAGCCATCGCCGGTGGGGGCGGGCATTGTTTCCCCGCTGACGGTGCTGTGAAAAGGTGAGACAGATGGACAAATTTACCACAAAACTTCCCCGATATTTGGAAGATGGTCTGACAGAAACCGAGACCATCGAACTGGAAGCACATCTGGCGGATTGCATTGTGTGCCAAACGGAATTCGACGCGCTGACCCGCTTTGACCACCTGCTGGCAGCTGTGCCGTTGGCTGCTCCGTCGCCCAATTTTGTTCCCACATTTGAAGCTCGGTTAGAACGGCGACTCAATCGGCGGCGCACGCTCGCGGGGATGCTGGTGCTGGGAACGCTACTGGCAGCGTTTATTGGCGTTCTGCTGTGGAACCTGCTCAATTCCGGCGTGATGCCATGGCACTGGATTGGCGATGGCAGTCTGTGGCACGTCACCGGCGATATGCTGGATGGGGTGGTGGTGGTTGGCGTAACGGTCGGCAAGATTGGCACGGTAATGTTTGTTGCGCTAGAAAAGCTGATGCAGCACCCCGCGCTGTGGGGCTATGTGTCGGTCAGTGTGGGGCTGGTGTGGTTGTGGGTGCAGTTGTTCCGCTGGACCGAATTGGCGCGGCAGCCGGTGGTCAGTTATCGGTGATTGGTTATTGGAAATTGGTCACTCGTGATGTGTGATGACTTTGGACTTGAAACTGAAAACTGACCGCTGAAAACTCTTTTGGAGGAATTATGAAACGGAAATTGAAACTCTTAACGGCATTATTGCTGATTTTTCTATTGGCGGCGGTGCCGGTGCTGGCGCAAGCTTCCGGGGTGCATGCGGGACGGGTTGTTTTCGGCTCGAATCTGGTGCTGGGCGAGAACGATTTTGTGGACGGCGATGTAGTTGTCTTTGGCGGCAATCTGGTTATGGAAAATGGCAGCAAAGTTGATGGCGATGTGGTTGTTTTTGGCGGCACGGCGAGTGTGGATGGAGAAGCCAAAGGCGACGTGGTCGTCATCGGTGGCACGGCGTCAGTTAATGGCGAGGTGAAAGGCGATGTGGTCGCAATGGGCGGCACAGTGGATGTCGGCGCAGATGCCCGCGTCGGCGGCGATGTTGCCACAGTGGGCGGCGTTGCCAGCGTGGACGAATCGGCAGATGTGGGCGGTTCGGTGGTGAATGGTCCTGACCTGAAATTTGGCAAAGATGGCGTGTCGG
This sequence comes from uncultured Anaerolineaceae bacterium, assembly GCA_964480075.1. Classification (GTDB taxonomy): domain Bacteria; phylum Chloroflexota; class Anaerolineae; order 4572-78; family 4572-78; genus JANTHQ01. The sequence continues at coordinate 1,006 of CAYZQQ010000120.1, read as the reverse complement.
TGATACCCGCCGCTCCGGAAACCGCGGCAACACCAAAAGCATCTGCTGCGCCGTCAGCCAACTCACCCATTTCACAGCACAGTCGCCCAACCTTTGGCGAACGTCTCCTTAAATTTATCGGTGATGGCGTGCAGGATATTGTGATTGCGCTGTTGCTGGCAGGGTTGGCGGCGCTGGTGGTGATATTCTTCCCGGCACACGTCAAAACCGCACAGACGACCATTGAGCAACAATCGGCGCTCACCGTTGGATTTGGTATTGCCACAACCGTGGCACTGCTGGCACTCACCCTGGTATTGATTATTTTGCTGATAACCATCTGTCTGCTGCCGTTCCTTTATCTGGTGGTGCTGGCGGCGGCATTATTAGGGCTGACCGCGCTCGGCAAATGGACGGGTGAATTTATTTTCACCAAACTCAACCAGCATCAACCGACCCCCATCGCGGCAACTATGCTCGGGGTGGCGTTGCTCGTTACACTCGGCAGAATGCCGTTTGTGGACAGCCTCCCGTGGATTGGCTGGGTATTCGGATTGGCGGCATTTTTCATCAACGTGGCAATCATTTCGATGGCGCTGGGCAGTGTGGTGTTGACCCGATTCGGCACGCAGCCGTATGTTTCCGATGCCGCCGTGTCATCATCTTCCCCGCCGGTTGGCTATCCCAAATTGCCGGAGCATGCACCCATCGTTCCGCCGGAGCCGGAAGCGCCACCCGCACCCATTGAACCGGAACCCCCCGTCGAACCGGACGATACCCCGTCTCCCAACGATACAGTGGATGCACTGGATGACATAATAAATGACGAGTGACGAATAGCGAACGACAGACGGTGGTGAAAATTAAATTCCAAAACCCGGAACGGGCAGGCTTGCGGGCGTGTCCGTTTTTTTGCGCGGTCGGTGTTTTTGTTGCAGTTGGAATATCGCGCCGGACAGGCTATAATCATTTACGAATGACGAATGACGAATGACGAATGACGAATGACGAATGACGAATGACGAAT
>CAYZQQ010000119.1:0-8837 GCA_964480075.1 uncultured Anaerolineaceae bacterium | reverse complement strand
AGTGCTGGGCGCGATCACCATTCAGAGCGCAGAAAGGAACGCCTTTTCGCAAGAAGATATGGACGTACTGCTGACCGTCGCCGACCAAATAGCCAATGCTTTGCAGACAAGCCAGCTTTTTAGCCAAATCCAAGCCATTCAAACACGATTTCAAGAATTGTACCACCATGCTCCGATTGGCTATCATACGCTGGCGCTTGACGGAACCATAAAAGAAATTAACGATACCGAACTGGAAATGCTGGGTTATGTCGGTCAACGCGAGCGAATTGTAAACAATCGACGCATCACCGAATTTATGACCGACGAAAGTAAAAGTACTTTCGAGACTCTGCTGAATAATATTCGAACGGGCGCTCACGTGCGAGTTGAAAATATCGAGTTAACCTTCGTGCGGGAAGATAAATCAATTCTGCCGGTTGCCTCCACCGTCACGCTGGGAACCGTTGTTGAAAGTAGCGATATCCGCGAAATTTACGCCACGGCGCAAAACATCAGCCACCAAAAAGAAATAGAAAGCGCCAGAGAGTCGTTACTGCAAGACACAAACATTATGTATAAATTTGGACAGCAATTGCTTGCCGCAGCAACTGACGAAGATATTTATGCCGCCAGCTTTAATGCGGCAGCCAGCACTCATCCCACTTGGGGGATGGCAATTTTTTTATATCGCACCCACATCTCGCATCCACACATTGAATTAGCGGCACTACGGCTTGCCCCGGGCGTCACAGTGACAATGCCGCTAAAAACGGGGGTTACCTTCCCTATGGGGCAATTCGGTTTCTCTGAAACACTTGGCGGACGGCAAACAATTAGCTCTACTGATGGTTCCGCCGACCCGCAATTTCAACCGGCATTGCAGCAGTTAATCGTTGCGCTTGGTTTTCGGGGAATGGTAACTGTGCCAATATGGAGCGGCGGCGAAAACGCCGGTTTTTTACTGGTGGCTAACCAAACGCCCACCATATTTTCTAGCGACCAAATTAAATTGCTGGAAAATATCGGACAGCAAATGTCTATCAGTTTGAATAACTATTTGAACTTGCAGCGAGCTTTGCAACAAGCCACCCAATTGCAGGCGGCGGCAGAAGTAGCAAAAACAACCACCGCCCAAACAGATTTGGCATCATTGCTGTCCACCGTGGTGGAACTGTTGCAGCAGCGGTTTGGGTATTATGCGGTATCTATTTTCTTGGTAGATGATTATGGACAATTTGCCGTGTTGCAATCAATTGCCGCTGCGGCGCTCCCGGAGGAAAGCCGCGATGATTTTCTGTTGCGTAGATTGCCGCTCAGTAGCCGCAGTCAAATCAGCACGGCTATTGTCCGAGAGATAGTACAAAACACGGCGGATGTTTCACAAATCCAAACCTTCGCTGAACAGCCATTACTTCCGGAAACACAATCAGAAATTACGATACCATTGGTGGCACGGGGTGAAGTCGTGGGCGCGTTGGATATCCAAAGCGCTCATAAAAATGATTTTGAAGCGAGTGACGAATTAGTGTTGCAAGCCATCGCCGACCAACTGGCGAATGCCATCAACGTTATTCGGCTATTAGAAAATGAACGCGCCAGCGCGCGGGAAATTCGAACGCTGCACCGCCGGTATTTGGAAGATGCGTGGCAAGTGTATTTACAATCGCACGATAGCCCTGACCGCGACATGTACATGATTCCCCCCAATGGCGAGCAACTTTCTACCGATTGGCTGTTAAACGAAGGCGATAGCGGAGATACCCATATTGTTACCCCCGCCAAAACCGATACAGAACAGCCGCCGGTATCGGCGTTGGTTAGCCCCTTGACCCTGCGTGGGGCAACGTTGGGCGCGCTGGCGCTGATTGACTCCCCCGACCGTGAATGGTCAGATGATGAACGCGCCATTCTTGAAGCCGTGAGCGGGCAAGCCGCACTGGCAATTGACAATGCCCGGCTAATTGAGCAGACAGAACGCTGGGTGGCAGAATTGCAAACCAGCTCGGAAATTGGACAAGCAATTAGCGCGACACTTGATTTGAATGAATTGTTAACTTACAGTGTATCACTGGTGCGAACACGCTTTGGATTTAAACAAGTAGACATCTTTTTAACCGACCCAACCAGCGCCAATTGGGATGCGCTGGTATTTTCCAGTAACAAACAAGCGGACACACCGCAAGTAACTCAGCGCACCCTGCAATACGGCACACTTCCATGGCGAGCCGTCCATCAGCGTCAAACCGTGATGGCACAGCATACCCAGCCCGATTCGATGATGTGGCTGCCCGACGATGACCCCGACATACAATCGACATTGGTTATTCCGCTGGCATTGGGGCAAGACCCCATTGGCGCGGTAGAAATGCGCAGCGCCCATAAAAATACCTTCGACCAAAACTTAGTTGCCGTGCTGGAAATTCTGGCAACACAAATTGCCACGTCAATTGGTAACGCGCGCGCGTATCAGGAAGAACGTGACATCGCTGAACAATTACGTGAAGTGGATAAGCTAAAAACGCAATTTTTGGCGAATATGTCTCACGAACTGCGAACCCCGCTTAATTCCATCATCGGTTTTTCACGAGTAATTTTAAAGGGCATTGACGGACCACTCACCGAAATGCAACGTACTGACTTGACTTCCATACACCAGAGCGGAAAACACCTGCTTGACCTTCTCAATAACATCTTAGACCTGTCCAAAATTGAAGCAGGAAAAATGGATTTGCATATCGCTCCGCTAAACTTAAATCCGTTGCTGGACGGGACAGTCTCTACCGCAGTGGGGTTGGTAAAAGATAAAGAAGTAAAAATTATCAAGAATGTCCCCGACAATTTGCCCCCCATCATGGGCGACGAAACCCGTGTGCGGCAAATATTGTTAAATCTGGTATCAAATGCCGCCAAATTTACCGACAAAGGACGCATCACTATTTCCGCCGGTATAAATGACGAACACATTTGGGTCAGCGTTGTCGATACGGGCATCGGCATTTCCCCTGAAAATCAAGTGGATATTTTTGATGAATTTATGCAGGTTGATGCCTCTACCACACGAAAAGCGGGCGGCACCGGGCTGGGTTTGCCCATCACCAAAAAATTTATTGAAATGCACCACGGAACCATCACCGTGGATAGCGCATTGGGGAAAGGCTCAACGTTTACCGTGGCGTTGCCCCGTGCCCCCAAAACGGAAGAAACATCGGATGAACAGTCAATAGAAGTCGTGCGTACGCCGCAAAAATCGGCGCATTTGCCCCAGTCTGTGTTGGTAATTGACGGTGATGCGCGCGTGGTATCGTATTATGAACAATTTCTAGACGGGAAAGAGGTATCACTGATTTCTCACACCACCGGCGAAGATGCCGTGGATGTCGCCAAAACTAAAAACCCCGATGCCATTTTACTCGATATTCTGTTACCCGATGTGAGCGGCTGGCAGGTGCTGGAAGCGTTGAAACACAACCCGCATACCGCCCATATTCCGGTGGTTATCTGTAGTATTATCGAAGACCGTTTCCGTGCCACCCAGCTTGGAGCGGCAGATTATTTGGCAAAACCGGTTATCAAGCCCGATCTGCTGTCGATACTTGAAAAACTGGGACAAACCCGGCAAGACACCAAAAAAGTTCTGGTTATTGATGACCATGCCGATGATATTCTACTCATTCGCCGCATACTGGAGGCGCGAAATTGTCTGGTGCTTTCTGCCATCAATGGCGCAGAGGGGCTTGACGTGATTCGTGGCAACCGCCCCGATTTAATCATCCTCGACCTGACCATGCCGAAGTTGGATGGATTCGCGGTGTTAGATGCGCTCGCCGAAGACCCAGAGCTTATCCAATTGCCGGTAATCGTTATCACCGCCCGTGAACTGACCACGGCTGAACAGAAAAAAATATCAACGTATGGCGTGGCATTGTTGAGCAAAGGGCATTTCACCGACGAAGATTTGTTGCAATTCGCCGATTCTTACCTCCACTCGTAGGATGATTTTATGACCGCTCCCATTGCTCTTAAATGTGACTCTTGCCGGCAAACAACCCCTTTTCAGGCTGGCGTGGGGCAGTGTCCTCACTGTGGCGGCGACTGGCTCGACCCCACCTATGATTTACCCGCTACTCGTAATATCTGGCAAACCGAATTGCACCATCGCCCGCCGACCATGTGGCGCTATTGGGAAGTGTTGCCACTTGCCGCCAAAGAAAATATTGTCTCAATGGATGAAGGGTATACCCCATTGTTACACCTCCCCAACCTGGGATTGATGGTCGGTCATCAACACATTTATTTAAAAGATGAGCGTCAGGGTCCCACCGGCTCATTCAAAGACCGGCAAGCATCATTAGCAATTTCCACCTTTAAAGAAAATGGTATCACAGAAATTGCCGTGGCATCCACCGGCAACGTGGGAATCTCGTACTCTGCTTATGCCGCGCGCGCACACATAAAAGCGTGGGTATTCTTAAATAGCGCTGTGCCGCAGGACAAAATGCGAGAAATTGCGCTGTATGGCACGGAGGTCATCAAAGTGAGCGCGTCGTATGACCGGACAAAAACGGTGGCGGCGCGTTTTGCTCGGCGACAGAATATTTTTTACGATAAAGGCGTCAAAAATATTGCCGCCAAACAGGCAATGAAAACCGTTGCTTTTGAAATTGCCGAGCAATTGGGGCTGTTGCGACATCCCGATGCACCCGGAAAATTTGTCGCCCCGGATTGGTATGTGCAAGCGGTGAGCGGCGGGTTGGGTCCCGTCGGCGTGTGGCAGGGATTTTTGGAATTGAAAGCGATGGGATTGATTGACCGGTTGCCGAAAATGGCGCACATTCAAGCCGCCGGTTGCGCCCCGATGGTCAACAGTTTCAATGCCGATTTAGACCGGGTGAAACCGGTAGATATTCCTCAAACGCTGATTGCCACCGTTGCCACAGGCAACCCCGGCGACGTATATCCATATTTGCGGCAAATCATGCTGACGCACGGGGGACATTTTGAAGCCGTGCCCGACGACGAATCATTCCACGCGATGCATGTGCTGGCGCAACTCGAAGGGGTTTCGATGGAACCCGCGCCGGCGATGGCTTTTGCGGGCTTGTTCAAAATGATCAGCCGCCAAATTATAAAACCACATGAGACGGTGGTGGTCAACTGCTCCGGGCACACCTTCCCGGTTGAAAAACACCTGCTTGATGACCGGCGGATAAAGGCGTTGAATCAGAATATTGTCACGCCTGATACCGGCGAAGGGGTGCTGGCGGCGCTGGATAACCTCGATAGCCGTATCCGGCGCATCGTGATTGTGGAAGATGACCCCCACTCGGCGCGACTGTTCCGGCGAATTTTGGAAGCTCGCGGCAAATATGAAATTTTTGTCGCCGGAGATGGAAAAGCCGGACTGCGGCTCATTCAACAAGAGCGTCCGGATTTAATTCTGCTCGATTTGATGCTGCCGGAAATGGATGGATTTTCGGTGCTGGATCATCTAAAAGACGACAACGCCCTAAAACAAATTCCGGTGGTGGTGGTCACCGCCAAATCGCTCACCGAATATGACCGCGACCGGCTTGCCGGGCGCGTGCAAACATTATTGCGCAAAGGCTCATTTACCGATGACGACCTGCTCGACGATATTTTTGATTCACTGGAGACCGAAAACACGTGATGACCGCTCCGTTTCCCATAATCCTCGCGTCGCAGTCTCCCCGGCGACAGGAATTTCTGCGACAACTGAACGTGCCGTTTTCGGTTCATACGGCTAACATTGATGAGCGAGCGCTCCCCAACGAAATACCCACGGATATGGTGCAGCGTCTCAGCCAAGAAAAAGCCGATGCAGTGGCGCGACTTTTTCCCGAAGCGCTCATCATTGCCGCAGACACAATTGTGGTGCTGGATGGCAGCGTGCTCGGCAAACCCGGCGATGCGGCACATGCCCGGCAGATGCTCATCAGCCTGCGCGGACGACAGCATTTTGTGCATAGCGCGGTATCGCTGGTGCAACAAAACCACAACCGCCACTTTTTAGCGCTAAACAGTGTCACTGTGCGCATGCGTAATTTTACAGAAGAGGAAATTGACGCATATATCGCCTCCGGCGACCCAATGGATAAAGCGGGAGCGTATGCCATCCAAAGCAGAGATTTTTCGCCCGTGGCTTGTTGGGAAGGGTGTTATACCGGCGTAATGGGGTTTCCACTGGGCGACCTCACCATAGGGTTGGCACAGTTCGGCATCAATATTCCCCATACAGCAGAAATCTGCTCAACCATTACCGGCGCGGGTTGCTGTTTGGCATGGTAGCAAAAAAACGGAGATTTGGGTGTGTTTCATTTTTAGTCACGTTTGCACGTTTGGACAAACAAATGATTTTTCCAGATGTCATTCCCGCGAAGGCGGGAATCCATAAATCTTTTTTTGGATTCCGGATAAATTCCTGCGGAAATTTCCGGGATGACATAACGCATTGTTGGGTATCGGCAAATTCGCCAAAAAACTGAAATGCCCCTGGAAATTTTTACCCCTTGACATGTGCATCGGCTCAAAGTATAATTGGCATACAGACGATGAAAGAGAACCGCGATAGTTGGCGGGGGTCAGAGAGACACCGATTGCTGAAAGGTGTTCCCCACACTGTCGTTTTCCGCTCCGGAGTCAGACTGGCGATGAACCAGCCGGGTTGCGCCCGATACCGCGTATTGAAAGTCCTGCTCAATATGGCAGGAGAAGAAAGGTGGCACCGCGAACAGTCTTCGCCCTTTCATGGGGCGGGGATTTTTATTTTAGGAGGAGAAAATGGCACTGAATTTGCAAGGAATTTATCCGGCAGTCGTTACCCCATTTGACGATGATGGCGCACTCAATATCGAATCATTACATGCCAATATCCATCGTTGGAACAAATACGGATTGCACGGCTATCTGGCAATTGGCTCCACGGGGGAAAATCCATTTTTAACAAATGACGAGCGATTGGCGGTGATAAAAACCATAAAAGCGGCGATGCTGGACGGAATGACACTGTTGGTTGGCACCGGGCGAGAAAGCACCGCGCACACCATCGAAGCCTGCCGGCAGGCAGCCCAAGCCGGTGCAGATGCCGCACTGGTGGTCACACCGTCATATTTTCGCCCATTGATGACCGCCACCGTGTTGGAGCGGTATTATCGCGCCGTGGCAGACGCCAGCCCAATTCCTATTTTACTGTACAACATGCCGGCATTCACCGGCGTCACCATCGCGCTGGACACAGCCCTTTCGCTGGCTGAGCACCCCAATATTGCGGGAATGAAAGATAGTTCCGGCAACAGCCAGTTTTTTGCGGCGGCAGTGCGGCAATCGCCCGCAGATTTTGCCGTATTCAGCGGAAATTTGCCCGCCTTCGCCCAATCGCTCATTTCCGGCGGCTCCGGCGGCGTTTTAGCCGTTGCCAACGCCGCGCCGGAAATTTGTGTCGCCCTTTTCCGCGCGGCGCAAGCGCAAAATTTCACCGAAGTGCAACATCTGCACAATCTACTGCAACCCATTGGAGAAGTAGTGGGCGGGTCGTATGCCATTGGCGGCTTAAAATTCGCTATGAACCTGCTGGGCTATGCTGCGGGTGTGCCGCGACCACCGATATTGTCTCCATCAACAGAGCAGCAGCAAAAAATAAAAGACACCCTGCAATCGGTGGGATTGCTGTAACCCGAAAGGCAAAAATACGAATCCATACATGGAGGAAACATGCTTGACCTGAATTTTATTCGCAGAAACCCGGATAAAGTGAAAGAAACGTTAAAGACATTAAATGTTGAGGCGCCCATTGATGAAATTTTGGAACTCGATATGCTGCGCCGAAAGGTGTTGAAAGAAGTGGAAGCGCTCCGAGCGGAACGCAATACCGGCTCAAAAGCCATCGGGGCATTGATGCGCGAAGGCAAAAAAGATGAATCGGATGCACAGAAACAGCGGATGGGTGAAATCGGTGACCGTATCAGCGTGCTCAACAATAAATTGGCGGAAATAGAACGTGAGCTGCATGAAAAGGAATTGTGGGTGCCCAATATGCCCCATCCCGGTGTGCCCATCGGTCCCGATGAAGACCATAACATGGTGGTGCGCACGTGGTATCCCCGTGGCGAAACGGATGTCCCACAATTTGATTTTGAACCGCAACCGCACTGGGAAATGGCGGAGAAACTCGGTATGATTGATTTTGAGCGCGGTATAAAAATGAGCGGCTCGCGCTTTTACATGTTCAAAGGGGCGGGAGCAGCGCTGCACCGGGCGCTGGCAAACTGGTTTCTGGATGTCGGCGTGAACGAACACGGCTACACCGAGATTTATCCGCCGTTTATGGTGCGCGAAAAAGCGATGGTCGGTGCCGCGCATCTGCCTAAATTCCGCGATAACATGTATTATGATGCGGAAGAAGATTACTGGTTCATCGGTACGGCAGAAGTGCCGTTGACCAACATGTTCGCCGATGAAATTTTGGACGAAGCCGACCTGCCGCTGAAATTCGTGGCGCACACTCCCTGCTTCCGCCGCGAAAAATTCAGCGCCGGGCGCGATGTGCGCGGTATCAAACGGGTGCATCAGTTTGAAAAAGTGGAGATGTATCAATATACCACCCCTGAAAAAAGCTATGAAACACTGGATGAAATTGTCGGTCACGCCGAAGATTTGCTGCAACGGCTGGAACTGCCATATCGGGTGGTGCAAATGTGTACCGGCGACCTCGGTTTTGCTGCTGCCATGAAATTTGATTTGGAAGCATGGAGTCCCGGCAATGGTGAGTGGATGGAAGTCAGCTCGTGCAGTAACGGCACCGATTTTCAAGCGCGGCGAGTGACCCCCCCCCCCCCCCC
>CAYZQQ010000118.1:0-8960 GCA_964480075.1 uncultured Anaerolineaceae bacterium | reverse complement strand
CCATACCGTCAATTTTGTCGAATGGGCCGGGGCGCAGTTGTGCGCCATGCAGTACCCGCGCCAGGGCAGGATAGAGTGTTTCTGTGACCATCGAACTTTTTCCACTGCCGGAAACACCCGTCACGCAGGTAAAATTCCCCAATGGGAATCGCACATCCACATTTTTTAGATTATTTTTGCGCAATCCGGAAAGCTCAATCCATTTGCCGTTTTTGCGGCGTGTCCCATTCGGGGATGTGACTTGAACTTTGCCTGACAAATATTTTCCGGTCAGTGATTTTCGGCTTTTTTTAATTTGGGCAGGGGTTCCCCGGAAGACCACTTTGCCGCCACGGACACCTGCGCCGGGTCCGAAATCCACAATCAGGTCAGCCGATTCTATCGTTTCTTCATCGTGTTCCACCACGATGACCGTGTTGCCCAAATCGCGCAAATTCAGCAGCGAATCGAGCAGGCGGCGGTTGTCGCGTTGGTGCAGCCCGATGGACGGCTCATCGAGAATGTACATGACCCCCACCAGCCCGGAGCCAATTTGCGATGCCAGCCGGATGCGCTGCCCTTCGCCGCCGGACAGGGTTGGTGCGGGGCGGTCAAGCTGTAAATAATGCAGACCGACATCGAGCATGAATTTCACACGGTCGCGGATTTCTTTCAACACCTCGCCTGCGATTTCGAGCCGGTCGCCCGCCAACGGGGTGATTGGTTTCGACGGCTCGGCGGACAGGCTCAAATCGGTGGTGGTGAGGCCGAATTTTTCGCCGCGCAACGCTTCCACCCAATCAAAAGCATGCTGGATGGATAACGATGTGACCTGCACCATGTTCAATCCACCGATGGTGACGGCAGTGGCTTCGGGGCGGAGTCGGGTTCCGCCGCAGGTAGGGCAAGGCTGCTGGCTGAGATATTTGCCGTAATAATCACGCATACCCTGCGATTGCGTTTCTTTATATCGGCGGCGAATTTGGTTGACAACCCCCTCAAAGGGCCAATTGCCGGTGAAATTTTCACTTTCATATCGAAACTTTATGTCTGGATTGCCGTATAAAATCAATTTCTGAACATTGTCCGGTAAATCTCGCCAAGGTGTATCCATGCTGATATTAAATCTTTGGGTAATTTGACTCGCAATCTGATAACCCCAACTGCTTTTCTTTTTCCGCATTTCACCCCACGGAATCACACCGCCATCATGAATCGATTTGCTGGGAATGACGAACATTTCCGGGTCGAATTCCACTTTTTTCCCTAACCCGTTGCAGTCCATACACATGCCCAATGGGGTGTTGAAACTGAAAAGCTGCGGTGTCAATTCCGGAAAACTGAGATTACAGTGTGGGCAGGCATTGTGTTCGGAGAAAACCAATTCATTGTCCTCCACCACATCCACTAGCAGCATACCCTCACCCCATTTGAGCGCGGTTTCCACCGAGTCGGTCAAGCGGGTTTCAAATTCCCGCACATCACCGTTGTGCTGTTCCGGTATCACCAGCCGATCCACCACCAGTTCAATATCGTGTTTTTTATTTTTCGCCAGTTTGAACCGCTGGTCGAGTTCGGTGGTCACGCCGTCAATTCGCGCACGGGTGAACCCATCCGCGCGCGCCTGTGAAAGCAAATCTTCAAATGTGCCTTTACGTCCACGGGCAATCGGTGCGAGTACCTGCAGCCGTTTTTGGGTGGGGAGGTCAGCAATTTGCGCTACAATTTGCTGGGCGGATTGTTTTTTCACTTCACGACCGCAGTTGGGACAGTGGGGCGTTCCGGCGCGGGCAAACAGGACGCGCAGATAATCATACACTTCGGTCACCGTGCCGACCGTTGAGCGCGGATTTTTGCTCACGGCTTTCTGCTCGATGGCGATGGCGGGGCTGAGTCCGCCAATATAATCGACTTTCGGTTTCTCCATCTGCCCCAAAAACTGGCGGGCATACGCCGACAGCGATTCGACATACCGGCGCTGCCCTTCGGCATACAGGGTGTCAAATGCCAGCGAGCTTTTTCCGCTCCCCGAAACGCCGGTAAAAACGATGAATTTATCGCGGGGGATGGTGAGGTCAACGTTTTTAAGATTGTGTTCTTTGGCACCTTTAACGGTGATTTTGTTTAAAGCCATTGGGTTTCCTGAAATTTTTTCTGAATAAAAACGTGAAACGCATCGCAAAAGTGGCGTTTCACGCAATTCTGCTTTCCATAAAACAGAAATTATGTTCTATCTTTCGGGGAATTTTACCATGTTCACCGCAAATGGGCAAACAGAAACAGCGCTCAGCGCGACAGGGAAGCAGTCGGCAAATTAAAGAGGAATTCAAGTGAGATTGGCGAGCAGTTCCGACCGGCTGGAAAGATACTCCATAGCAAAGTTGTGCATTTCATCGTATGCGGCGATGATATGCGGGCTGGAGACGCTGTAAAAAATACTAACGCCTTCACGCCGGGTGGATACCACGCCGGTGGAACGCATGATGCTCAAGTGCCGCGACACGGTACTTTGCGCCACACCGATGGAATCCACAAGTTGGCTGACCGTTTTTTCGCCGCCACGCAGGGTGTCGAGAATTTCCAGCCGAATGGGATGCGTCAACGTTTTGCAGATTTCGGAATGAATTGCGTACAATTGTTTGTCTCTGGTTGCCATACGTTGTCCTCACATATAATATACCATAAATATGGAGATATATCATATATTGAAAATAGCGAATATACGGATGATTTTATTAATGGAGATGGCGCATGAAACTTATCTTGTTGGCACTGATTGCGATTTCGGCAATATTACACCTGCGGGCGGATTACCGGCGAAACTGGCGGCAAATCTATTTTTTCAAACCAATCACCACCGCGCTAATTATTGTGTTTGCGCTCGTGCTTTCGCCGCACGGCAACCCTATCGGCAAACCATTAATTGTGGGCGGGTTGATTTTCTCTCTGGCAGGCGATGTTTTTTTGATGTTGCCGTCTGACCGTTTCATCGCCGGGCTGGTGAGTTTTTTGCTGGCGCACGGGCTGTATATCGCCGCCTTTGCCGCTGATGGCTGGCATTTGTCACCCGTGGCGGCAATTCCCGCGTTGCTGGTCGGCGGCACACTGCTGACAATTCTTCTGCCGCACACCGAGAAGTTACGTGTGCCGGTCGCGGTGTATGCCGCCGCGCTGATGTTGCTGTTGTGGCAGGCATCCGGACGGATGCTCGCGGTTGGCGGAGCGCAATCGGCGTTCGCCGTGGTGGGGGCGGCGGTTTTCATTGTTTCCGATGGCGCGCTGGCGTTCAACCGTTTTGTCAAACCGTTTCCAGCGGCACAGGCGGTGGTCATGTCAACCTATGTGCTGGCGCAGGTGCTGATTGCGTCATCTATATAATTTTGGACTGAAGAAAGCAGTGACAGCAATTTTGGTAAATTGATGAAAGTTATGGTAGCATTTATCCACACAACTAAATGAAAACTTTGCAGCACAGTTCAAGGAGGAAGCTATGCAAAAAGTATATATCGTTTCAGCCACCCGCACCCCGATTGGGCGGTTTGGCGGCGTATTTGCGAAATTATCCCCCGCCGATTTGGGCGCGGCGGCGATGAAGGGTGCGCTGGAGCGGGCGGGTGTGTCGGGCGATGCGCTCGATTTGATTTTGTTCGGCAATGTGTTGCGCGGCGGGCACGGACAACTCGTTCCGCGTCAGGCGGCGCTGAAAGCGGATATTCCCACCCACGTGGATGCGATGGCGGTGGATATGGTGTGTGCGTCGGGTATGGCGGCGGTGTACAATGGCATGAACATCATCCGCACCGGCGATGCCGAAATGGTGCTGGCGGGCGGTGTTGAATCGATGTCGCAGGCGGGATTTATGCTGTCGTCAGCGGCGCGCTGGGGCTACAAACTCATCCTCAACCGCACCGAGCCGGTGGTGGACATGCTACAATATGACGGGCTGACCGACCCGACCAGCGGCGAAGCGATGGGCTCGCAAGCCGACCGGCTGGCGGCGGAATATGGCGTCACCCGCGATGATGTGGATGCGGTTTCGGTAGAGTCGCAGCGGCGGGCGGCGGAATCGACCGCCAACGGCGCATTCAGAATGGAAATCACGCCCGTCACCGTGAAAACCCGCAAAGGTGAACAAGTTGTCGATGCCGATGAGGGCATTCGCCCCGGAACCACGGCGGAATCGCTGGGGCGGCTGCGCCCCGCTTTCCGCGATGATGGCATTTTTACCGCCGGAAACTCCAGCCAAATCAGCGATGGTGCGGCGGCGCTGGTGCTCGCCGGTGAAGCGGCAGTGAAAAAATATAATCTCACCCCGCAAGCGGTCATTTTGGGCGGTCAATGGCACGCCGGAGAAACGTGGCGTTTCCCGGAAGCGCCCGTCCCCGCCACCCAAAAACTGGTGGCGAAATTGGGCATGTCGCTGAACGAATTTGATTATTTTGAAACCAACGAAGCTTTCGCGCTGAATAACGTGCTGTATCACCGTGTGCTGGAATTGCCGGAAGACCGGATTAATGCGTTGGGCGGCGCGGTTGCCATCGGACACCCCATTGGCGCGTCCGGGGCGCGGATTCTGGTCACGCTGATGAATGCGCTGAATCGAAATAGCTGCCGGCGCGGCATTGCCAGCATTTGCCACGGCATGGGCGGCGCGGCAGCCATCGCCATCGAACGGGTGTAAAATGTCACTTTCTGCCGATGTGGTTGTCTGTGGGGCGGGGATTGCCGGTATCTCCGCGGCGAATCATTTGAGCGCGCGCGGGTTGAAAGTTATTTTGGTGGATGAACGCCCGCCGATGTCGCTCACCAGCGATAAATCAACCGAAGCTTATCGTAATTGGTGGGTGGAGGAGGATGGGGTGATGCTGGCGCTGATGAATCGCAGCATTGACCTGCTGGAAGATGTCGCTCGCCGCACCGGCAACCGCATTCGGCTGAACCGGCGCGGCTACGCCTACGCCACCGCCGACCCCGCCCGGGTTGAATCTTTCCGGCGGCAAATGGCGCTGGCGGAATCACTCGGCGCAGGCGAAATACGGATTCACGATGGCCGCGCGTCTGCGCCACCCTACCACCCCGCCGACCCGCACGACTGGGAAAATCAGCCTGATGGCGCTGACTTGCTCACCGACCCCGCGCTCATCCGTCGTTATTTTCCGCACCTTTCCCCCAAAACGATAGCGGTGCTGCACGCCCGCCGCTGCGGGTGGTTCAGCGGCTATCAGTTGGGACGGTACCTGTTGCGGGAAAGTAAAAATCGGGGCACGGTGCAGCGGTCGGGAAGGGTGGTCGGGGTGGAGAAAACGGGCGGGCGCGTCTCCGCCGTCCACATCGACTCCCCGGACGGGCGTGAAACCATTTCAACGCCGAATTTCGTCAACGCCGCCGGTCCATTTCTGCGCCCCGTTGCGGCACTCCTGGGCGAAGACCTGCCCGTATTTTCAGAGCGCCATCTGAAAGTCGCCATCAAAGACCATCTCGGAGTCATTCCCCGCGATGCCCCGCTCACCATCTGGGCAGACCCGCAGCACCTCCTGTGGTCGGCGGAGGAGCGCGAATTTCTGGCGGAATCGACTGACACGCGCTGGCTGCTCGACGAATTTCCGGGTACGCTCCATTTTCGTCCCGAAGGAGCCGGAGACAGCCCGGTCGTACTGGCGTTATTCCCATACCACGCCGAGCCTGTTCCGGAAACTTTCCCGCTTCCCATCAACCCCGATTATTTTGAAATTGTCATGCGCGGGCTCTGCACGATGATTCCCGCGATGGCGGCTTATCTCCCCAAAATGCCGAAGCCAACCGTGGACGGCGGTTATTACACCAAAACGCGGGAAAACCGCCCGCTTATCGGTTCACTACATACGGCTGGCGGTTTCGTCATCGGGGCGTTGTCCGGTTACGGACTCATGGCGTCCATGGCGGCAGGCGACCTGCTGGCGGCGCACGTTTGCCGCGGAACATTGCCGGGGTATGCCCCATTTTTCCATCCAAACCGTTACAGCCGCGCCGATTATCAAGCGCGGCTTCAAGCAATCAGCGATGCCAATCAACTTTAATGCCACAACGTTTCAAATCGGAACGCTCGGGCAGAACGGCAGATTCACCGCTCGAATCAGGTCAATAGCCAATATGTCCCCTTGCCGGAACTTGTGTTCTGCGCTATAATAGAATGTATGTTCTAATATATTTTTATGGTGGAAATAGTTTATGGTAAAAGAATTACCCGCCGGTTCAATGTTTTTGGACCGGCGCGATTTGATGCACACGATGATGGCATTATATGTGAGCCAGTTGCGCGCTGAACAGCATATGCGCGCCGAACCCTACACTGTGGGCTACCGCGAAGGGTATGCGGACGCTTTATTGGCGATTGCGGCTGCGGTGGGCGTTATTGAAGAATTCTCTGGCGCGGCAGCAAAGATTGCACGCATGAATGAACGCAGCCGCCGCGTTGTATCGGTGGCGGCAGAATAACCGGCTAATTTTGCGTGGAAATGGGTGTTTCAACTTGTGGGGTTGTGCCGCTTGCCGAAATAATTTTCGTCCCATCAGACGCTGCCATTTTTTCCAGCATTTCCAGCCGTTCGCGGCTGAATACGTCGTCGGTTTTAAGCGCGCCGGTGGCTTTTATGAGTTGGATAGCAAGCGTTACATCCTCTTTAGTTGGCTTGTCCAATATTTTCTCATCTTCTTTTATGCCAAGAATAATTCTCATTACCGCCTGAATTAACCCCCTGCGGGCAGAATTGCGTTCTTCCTCAAACCGTTTCATCGTCTGAGCATCTGCTTTTAGGCGACGTATTTTTGCAACCTCATCTTGCACGGCTTTGGGCAATTCTAGAGAGCGAATATCCACTGCAATTATTTTCACGCCCATTCCTGGGGCGAACGCATTTATTTGTGCGACGGCAGCGTCCTCGACCTTTTTGATAACGCGGTCGTTTTCTCGAAGAAGAGGATTGATGATTTTTCTCATCTTCTCCTGTGATGTACTCGGCAAGCCGGTGTGGGAAGTGTCCCCATCTTCGTCACCAAATAACTCATTTAGAGTCAGGGACATAAGTTGGTCGCGGACGACATTCAACGGTGCACCGTGGCAGAATCCGTGCCAGCCGCCGGCAGTGCCGGTGAATGCGGCTTTGCGCAACGTTTCTTCGGTGACGGGGTAAAGATTCATATTATCGGTGATGATGTTGCCGCCGGGGGTTTCGCTGGCGGGGAGAATTTGGTAAATGACCGCCGCATCCACGTTTACGGTGATTTTGTCGGCGGTGACCACTTCGATGGTTTCCAGATGAAATTGTCTGCGCAGGTCAATAATTTCGCGGATAAACTCAAAATTTTGGGTGAGTACCACCCCCGCGCCGCTAATGCGGCTGATAGTGCCGCCGCGCTCGAAAACCACGGCATTGCCCGGTTGAATGACCACTTTTCCGGGACCGCCGAGCTTTTTGAGGATGCCTTTCTTTTTGGTAACGGTGACTTTCCCGTCTGCGACGACCATCCAGTCATACTGAGTATTCAGCATCAGCGATAATATTGATATGAATGCCTGCCGTGTGGTTATGCCCTCGGCGTCTCGTAATGCCAGCACGTAGGCCCCGCTGATAAATATTGTCAGTAGGAAAAGTATGATGGTGATGACCAGCGCTTCACCCGCACCCATCAGCAGCGACCATGCTTGAAAGAGAAATCGGTCTGCCAACTGCCTGCTTTGAGTGCTGGCGGTGAGTGCTTGCAGTTCAATGTGGGCGATGCCCCATGCCAAAATAAGAAATAGCCCACCGAAAACCCGCCGGGCTTGGGCGGTGGCATCTCTGGTTTGTAAAAAAGCTAGCAACACTGCCAGCACCAACAGGGCGGCGCCAATGTCCAGCATAAACTTGAACGGCAGAAACACCAATATAATGCCCGCTATAAAAAATAGGGACGAAAGAATTCTGAGCATAGCCCATCTCCCCGTGACATAAGATTTCAAACCTACATTTATTATACAGGATAATGCCCACAAATGACAAGCCCCAACCGTGAATTTTACATAAAAAAGCCGCGAGGGAATTTCTCGCGGCTTTGGACTGCGTGTAATGGTGTTTAGGCGCCGTATTTGCCCAGTCGAAGGGCATGTGCCAGTGCCAGCGGCATAATATCGGTGTGATGGATATGCCCCAAACTGCCGGTGAGACACGCCGTTTCGCCGAATTCGGTGGCAGCTTCGCGGCGAACGGTTTTGGCAGCCAGCAAAACCGGCACGCGATGCCAACTATGCCGTTTGACCGCCGCCGGGGTGGAATGGTCGCCGGTGATGACCAGCACGTCCGGGTTCAGCATCAGCAGGTCAGGCAGGGCGGCGTCTACCGCTTCGATGACACCTTTTCGCGAGTTAAAATTACCGTCTTCGCCATAACTGTCGGTTTTTTTAATATGGACAAAGAAGAAATCGTAATCATTCCAGTGTTTTTTGACCACGGCAAATTCTTCCGCAGGCGATTCGGCATCGTGCTTGATGACATCCATCCCCACCAGCTGCGACACCCCTTTGTACATGGGGTATACCGCCACTGCCGCCGATTTCATTTTGTACACATCGGGGAATTTTGGCAGACCGGGGTCCATCGCCACCCCGCGCAAGGTAAAGGCATTGGCGGGGGCGTGGTCGGCGAGGATTTTTTCGCCCCGCGCCACAAATTCTCGCAGAATGGCGGCGGTCTTTTCAGCAGCGGCATGGCGCGGAGTGATGGGTAACATGGGTACGCCGGTCAGTTGCGGGTCGGTGTCGTCAATATCGCCGCTCAAGCCTTCACCGCGCAGAACAATGGCAAATCGATATTCTTTTACCGGCTCGACAAAAATTTCTACACCGGGAATTTTTATTTGCTGCAACAGTTTCACCCGTTTGGTGGCTTCGTCGGTGGGAATGCGACCCGCGCGGCGGTCGGTAATATTGCCGCTGGCATCCACTGTGCAAAAATTGCAGCGAATGG
>CAYZQQ010000117.1:0-9001 GCA_964480075.1 uncultured Anaerolineaceae bacterium | reverse complement strand
CAAGTGCGGCAGGGCGTTCCGGGTCAAAACGGTTGCTAAAAATCAAATGGTGCATCCCCTGCCCCGTACGAGTGATAAAATCATCTTCCACTTGCTGAATGTTGTCCACGATGGTATCCACATAAATTTTGTAGATGACCCGCTCAAAAGCGAACAAATCCTTTTTCACCGGGTCATTAAATCCGCGCAGATAGGGTTTATCATTACCGTACACATCCGCGAATGTCTGATAGCGATATGTGTGCGCCGTGGATGACCACGCCCGATTCAGGCTTTCAGCGGTGAGATACGGTGCGGGGTGCTCAAATCCGGTGGGAATGTCGAGGTTGATGGCGCTCCCCGCCGCCGCAAATGCCGCATCCACCGAGGGCAAATTGTTTTTGCCCTGCAACCAATCTACAAATGCCAGTTTTGCCGTATCGCCCCAGAAAAAATCGTACATATCGCCAAAAGCAAATTCGTTGTCCGTCCAATAGCCCAACACGCGAGGATTCGTCAGCACGGCGCCGCCATCGTCCAGCAGTTTTTTCGCTTCGTTTCGGGCATTTTCCTGCCATATCACGCTGAAAACATCCGGAAAACCATGCGGATACGCTCCCATCAGATTTCCGTCACGGTCCTTCAATACCCATTTGGTTTCGGGGGCGGCGATGTCGGTTTCGGTGGAAAAGTTGAGCCATGCCACAAAATTCTTGACATGGGAAACGCTTGTTTCGGTTTTCGCGCGCCAATTGACGTTGAAATTGAGCCGCTCGTGCGCTAAAATCTGCGCGGATTCCCGATATTCATCTTCCGATATACCCATCACATTGAGCAGTTTCCGGTTGGGATTGATATTCACGCCCGTTCCCCAAAACGCTGTCCCATCCGCGCCGACCAGCCACCATGCGCCCGTGGCATCCTGCGCCACCGACGCGGCGCCATCGGGCGGCACGGGCAGCGACAGAGGCATTTTGGCGGGAGTGATGGCGGGTGCGGCAAAGCGATTCGCGGGGTCGAGCCACGTAAATTCCGCTCCCGTCAAGGACACCAGTGAAATATCATCCACCCAGAGCGTGCCGGGGGAATTATCGAGCGACACGCTGACGGTGACTTTCTCGGCGCGGGCGGGCGCGGGATACGGCGGCGAACCCCAGTGCGGGGGATTCACCAGAAACGTCACCCGCTGCCAATTGCCGGAAACGCCATCCCCCGCGAAAAACGTGTCTGTGCCGTGTCCGGGCAGCGACAATTGTTTGCTATTCGCGCCGTAATATTTCAAGCGGAACAGCACATGCCCCGCGGCGACATTTTCGGTGCGAACCCATGCCGTCAGCAAAAGTTTTCCGCCGGAAACGGGCAATGCCAGTTTGTCCGATTCCACAATCACGCGGTCTTGCCATGCGCTGTCGGAATTGACGCCGTTCAGCACGCCACTGATGCGGATGGATCGCTTGCCGCTGTGTGCTGTCGCAGGGTCGTTTTCCCATGCAAAATCCCATGTGCGCTCGCGGGTGAACGTGGGTTTTTTCACCTTCCAGCCCACCGGAGTGAGCATACCCGTTTCAAAACTGCCATTCATCACGATATTCGGGTGGTCATCCACCGCGAAACATGCCGCGCTGTGCCAAATCGCAATCGGCCCGGCAATGTATACTTTTTGCACCTGTGCGCCGTCATTCACGGTGGCATACACCCAATAATCGCCCTCCGGCACGGCGGCGGTGTGCCATTCAAATTGATTGCGGGGGTCGGCAGCGGGAATGTCCGCCACAATCAGCGTGCCATCGAACCCGCGGTCATCGGAATCATAAAACAGCGAAAACGTCTGCCCCGGCTGGTTCTGGTCTGTCCACGCGATGGAGGTTTGGATGTCGTTGACGATAGCAGGTTCTGCCGCCGCCAAAGTTGCGGTGGTTGTCGGAGGCAGGGTGGATGACGGCTCGGCGGGGGTGCAGCCCATCGCGCCGAACATGATACCCGTGAGCAGACAATTCCGGATTTTTATGAATTTCCGTGCATTTCGGACTTCATTCGCCACGGTATACTGCCATCACCCGCCGAATCATTTCGCCGGGATTGAATTTTTTGTCCACCAGCCGGTACGCTTCCGCGCCGAGTTCTGCCGTGCGGGCGGGATTGTCCGCCAGCCAGCGCAATCCGTCCGCCAGCGCGGTGGTATCGGCAGGCGGGGCAAAAACCGCGGTGCGCCGGTGTTCCAACAGCGTCGCCATGCCCCCCACTTCCGAAACCAGCAGCGGCAATTTATGGGCGGCGGCTTCCAGCAGCGCATACGGCAACCCCTCCGACAGCGAAGGCAAGCAAAAAGCGTTGCACTGCGGCAGGATGGAGGAAACATCATCCCGAAACCCTGTAAAATGCACAATTTCCGCCAATCCCAGCGATTTCGTCTGCGTCTCCAGCGCGGCACGGTCACGCCCGTCGCCGATGATGAGCAAGCGAATGTGCGGATGGGTGTTGCACACAGCGGCAAGCGCGTCCAGCAGGTGCGGAATGCCCTTCACCGGCTCCAACCGCGCCACGACCGTTACAATCCATGCGTCATCCCCCCACCCCATTTTCCGGCGAAAATTGGGCGGCGTGGCGGTTGTTTCGGCGGGCGGGCGCAGGCTGTTATGAATGAGCGTGATTTTTTCGGCGGGAATTCCCGCGCCGTGCAGATAGGTTTCCACCGCTTCCGACACGGCGATGAAACGAGTGTCGGCGGTGTTTATCAGCCGCAATACCGTTTCATAGAATATGCCTTTCCACGAACCGCTATGTTCCAGCCGGTACGCGCTGTGAACCGTCGCCACCAGCGGCACGCGGGCAATTTTCGCCGCCCAAAAGCCCCAAAATTGCGACTGCACATTGTGTGCGTCCACCACCGAAAACCCATCGCGCCGGATGGCACGCGCCAGAAAAATCGCCGTGCGGGGGTCGCTACGCGGATACGGCACGGGCAGCGCAGCCAGCCCCGCCGCATCGAGCCGCCGGTGCAGCGGCGAACCGTTCAGCACAGCAACGGTCTGCGGCACACCGCGCCGCGCCAGCAGCGCCGCCGTGTCTTGCACACGCACTTCTGCCCCGCCGAAGCGTTTCGCCAAATCTATGATGAGAATTTTGCCATTCGTCATTGGTCATTTGTTATTGGAAATTGAAGAATCTTCTGCCAGCCAACTGCTTTGAAAATTGGAACACATATTAATAATCAGCGAAAATCAGTTTAATCCGCGTCATCCGCGTTCTATTTTCTCTTTAAAGTATTGATAACCATTATTGAATTTTCGCATTTTACATTTTGCATTCTGCATTATCTCACCACCAGCGGCAGAAATACCCGCTTGTCCAAAATGGGCGGGTTTGCCTCAAACGCGCCGAGCGTCGGCGGGTTGGCGCGGAAATTGCCCGCAAAATCGGTCAGAGTCGTCACCGGCACACCCGCCCCCACCACCGGCGACGTGAGCGGCACAGTGAATCCACCCGTACCGTGCCCAATCACCGCCGAGTGAAATTGCGGGTCAACGGCGATATTCCCCGCACCGGACGCCACTGCCGGTATGCCATCGGGCCAATCATTATGGGTGATGGTCCAGCCCGCCGGATTGCCGATATTCGCCGCCACGCCATTCGCGCCATTCAACACGATATTGTTTTGAAAGAACACCCCGTTCGGCGCAATGTGCGAACCGTCCACCGGGTCGAAATGAATGGCGTCGTGGCGGGAATAAATCACTGTATTATAAAAGATACTCACATCAGCATACGTATTTTCAGCCGCATTCAATCCCGTTTGCCAATAGTTTATCCCCCGCCCCGTACCAACGATGATATTGTTGCTGATGGTCACATCGCGAATGAAGGCACCCCCACCCGGCACGGGCTGTTCGTTGGCAATACTAATTCCGTGCGCAGGATACCCGTGGTCGGTGCGGTTATAAACTTCGCTGGTGGCATACAGATAATTACCATCCACCGTCACATTCAACACCAGATTCAAATAAATGTTCACACTGTATGTGTTGAACACCGTGTTGCCGTCAATCCGCACGAATTGCGCATGTCCCGGGGTGATGCCTTCCCCCCACGAATCATGCACGATGTTGCCGCGAATAGTGATGTCGGTTGACCATGACCCGTCAGGGCGTTCATTGGTTGACAGTGCCGACGACCAGCCCGCATAACCTTTCGCTTCGTTGGTATTTTCCAGCACGGCGTTCCAAATTTCGTTATTTTCAATGGTAATATGATCGCCGCTGGCGCTGATTCCGCGCGCCTGCACATCATGCACGCGATTATTTCGCACGGTGATGACCGTAGAATTATACACGGAGATACCTCGTCCGGTGGAATTTCGCACCTCAAAGCCATCAAAAACCACATGCGATGATTCGCCGATGAGTATGACGCTTTGCGTGCGGTCAATGATCGCACCCGCGCCATCAAAAATTACCGTTTCAGAATTATACGGGCGCACGGTAATAGGCAGATTTGCCGTGCCATACACGTAATATAGTTTGTCTTTTGCGGTAGAATACACCCCGCCGCGCACAAAAATAGTATCGCCCGGTTGCGCCGCCCGCCCCGCCTGATACAGCGTGCGGAATGGATTTCCGATGGAGCCATCGCCGGCGGTATCGCTGCCGGACACACTCACAAAAATATTTTGCGGGGATTGCGCCACTGCGGGAACGGAAAAAATAACGCTGAACAGCAGCAGCATCGCAAAAAATAGCACACGGATAGCACGGATGAAATTGATTTCCACTGATTTTCTGTAACGTTTATCGGTAAAAACCCGGAAAATCCGTGGCATCTGCGTGCTATATTGGTTCCCATTGACAAACGATGGTTTTGGGGAAAACGGGGGATTTGTCATTGCGAGCGAAGCGAAGCAATCTCCATCTTTGCCCGCGGAGATTGCTTCAGCGCAAAAAACGCGCCTCGCAATGGCATTTTGCAAATTCCCCCTGAATTCCGATTGAACCCAAAAATATTTTTCTGGTGTGCATTCGGCTTTTAAGGCGACCATGACATCCGCTCTCGCACCCACGCCGAGTCGCCCGTCGCCCACGGGTCTGCATCGGGCAGGGTGAATAATTTTTGCGGCTCACCGCCATCCACCGGAACTACCCACACCGCCCACCGCCCGTCACGGTCGGACGCAAACGCCACCCATTTCCCGTCCGGCGAAAAAGTGGGCAACCCATCGTTGCCCGGCGCATTCGAAAGGTTTTTGACTCCCGTGCCGTCATCTGCCATCACATACGCTTCCCAGTTGCCATCGCGGTGCGACGTGAACACCAGCCGGGTGACGCTGGCATCCGCAGGGACATCATTCGCAAAAACCGAAAGCCACACCGGCGCGGCGGGGGCATCGGTGGGGATGGCGAAAATGCCGCAATCCGCACGGTGGGTGTCGAACGCGCACGGGTTGAACGCCACCCGTCCGTCGCCCAGCCACACCGGAAAATTGCCGCGCACACCGTCCGGTTCCGCCGCCGATGTCAACACGCGAAACGACGATTCGCCGGGGGTTGGCGGCGTTCCGGCGGGGCGGATCGCCAGCACGGGTGTGCTGTCTGCGGCGGGGGTAGTGAACACAAACGCCGTTCCCTGCGGATTGTAAAACGGATAGGCGTCGCGCGCGTCCACACTTGCCGGCGTTTCGGTTTTGGCGGCAACACTGTATTCAAAGATTTTTTCGGCGGAGCTGAAGTTTTTGAATACAAATGTCACTCGCCGCCCGTCCCAAAAGGTGTATGACACCCGATTTTGTGCGGAAAATTGTTCGTGGTTCACCAGCAGCGTGCGTCCGTCCGGCGAAAAATTCGGTTGGCGGGCATACGGAATTTGCGCCACATCATTTCCGGCAAACGGACTGAAAAAATAGGTGTCGTAAAATCCCGCCGAGTTGAACAACGGCACGGCGATTTTTCCCTGTGTGCCGTTGAATGTCGGCGGGGCAAGCTGATAGCGGCTGGTTTCCGATGCGGACCCATCCGGCAACCAATCGAACGGCGGGTCGGGGAAATAGCGGGTGGTGGTGTCCCGTGCGCTTGCCACCCAGCAGAATGGTTGTCCCGCCAAAACGACATCGTATGGAAAAGCAATGGTTGTCACATTTCCTGCCCGTTCCGCCGATTGCTCCGTGCCTGCATCCCAATTCCAATCCGCACTGCCCCACGGAACCACTGTCGCATAGTTTGTATCCGCGGAAAAATTGATGCGGTATTCCGCCCCACGCCCGTGAATCGCTGTACCCGTGTTCGGGTCGCAATCACGGTCGACATACAGCGAAAATGCTGCCGGTGCGTCGGTAGTATTTTCGGCAGTACGGAACTGCAATTTTGTGCCATTTTCAAATTGAAGAAAAGATAGGGCAGTCAAATCATACGGCGCAAAAGGGACATCGCCCGTGCGGTCGAACACGGTGAATTGCGGGATTTTCGGTTGGGAAATTATTGCATCCAGCGCGAAAACTTCCTGCTCAGGCGGCAATGGTTCGGCGGTATCGGTTTCTACATATTGCACCGGAAAATTGCCTGAATGCACCGGGTCACGGGGACCATTCATCCACTGCACCCAGATTTTTATGGCGATGGGATTGGCATTTT
Organism: uncultured Anaerolineaceae bacterium; assembly: GCA_964480075.1. Classification (GTDB taxonomy): domain Bacteria; phylum Chloroflexota; class Anaerolineae; order 4572-78; family 4572-78; genus JANTHQ01. The sequence goes on along the minus strand of CAYZQQ010000117.1, from coordinate 2,405 downwards.
TCACTGTGAAGGTTGCCACCAGCGGCGGCAGGTCGGTCAGGCGTGGCACTTCGATGGCGGAAAAAATCACCGTTTGCCCGTCAAATTTCGCTGAAAAGGGCTGCGGCGCATCTGTCGAAACAAACACTAGCCCATCCGGCACGGGGATACTGATGCGCGCATCCCACATACGAAAAGTTTTATCGATGGCTTTGGGGTACACCGCCAGCGCCAGCGTGCTTCCGGCGATGGTAGCGGCAGCCGTCACATGCAAGCGCGGGCTGGAAAGTTCCCAATCAAGCGGGGTGCGAGTTGTGTCAAAGGGTTGCCGGGTAATTTGCTCGCTGCCGGGATGGTCGCCATGCCACTGCACAGTGGCGGTCAGCGGAAACACGGTTTGGCGCGGGTCGGTAATTTCCAGTGTAAAAGAGTTTCCATCCGCATAATTGTACACATCTGCCAGCCGAATATTGACCGCGTTATCCACCACCCACATGCGGTTAATGGGCAACACATCCGCCGAAAGAAAGCGGGTTCCGGCGGGAATGGGCACGCTGATGGTCACATCATCGACACGCCAGTCGGTGCGGCTGGAAATATCAAGCCGGACGGTGATTCGCCCATCCGCCAACGACGGCGTCAAATCGAACCAGAAGGGGAAATCATCGGTTTGGGCGATGGCAGAAGGCGGCATGACAAGCATCAGCATCGCCATAAAAAACACCGTCAGCCCTCGGAAAACAGATTGCCATCTCATAGTTTCTCTATCACTCGAACCCCATTTCTTTTCACAATATACGCCGGCACACCAACCACGGTGCAATTGGCGGGAACGTTTTTCACCACCACCGCATTCGCGCCAATCACCACGTCATCGCCCACGGTGATACCGCCGAGTATCTTTGCCCCCGCGCCGATATGTACATTTTTCCCAAACACCGGTGTGCGTCCGGTATCGTCATTGTAACCGATGGAAACCTGCTGGTTAATCCACCCGCCTTCGCCAATGGTGGCGTTGATGACGGTAGCAAAGCCGTGCTGAATGAACAGCCCGCGCCCGATATTCGACGCCTGCCGGATGAACAGCGTCAGTTCGGGGCGGAAAAGTATGCGCATCACATGTGCCATCAAGATTCCGGACACATTCCCTTTAAATGCCCGAAAATAATACAGATTCCGAAACTCTCGATACAGCATCAGCAGAGCCAGTAAATTGCTCATATCTGAGTGTGGATGGGCTTTAGCTTGCAATTCCACGTTCACCCAGCGCCGCACATCCGAAATGATCATCGCTTTTTCAGACGTGACAACATATACCATCAACATCGGTAACGTGAAGATTGTCTTTATTTTTTTGACGATACGGCGTATACTGTGAATCATACTTTTATTGTTGAACTATGCCTAACCTCAGTCTAAAGGCTCTGTCATCCTGGAAATTATCCGGAAACCATTTTAGAAAATATGGATTCCCACTTTCGCGGGAATGATGCCACAAACTATCAAAAAATAATAATTCAAAACTCACTTTGCCAATGAATCGTCCGAAACTTTCTCACATCATTAATTTTTTTTTCCGATTGCGGCTCTTCGACGCGCTGCATCGCGCCGCCAATCGAAATCGGCTGACCGTGCTGGCATACCATCGCATTGATGACCCGCACCGCCCCGATTTTGACACCTTCGCGCCGAATGTGAGCGCTACCCCCACCCGATTCGCCGAGCAGATGGCATTTCTGCGAGCACGGTATTCGGTGGTTTCTGCGGCGGATGTGGTCGGCTGGCTGCGCGGCGAGCAATCGCTGCCGCCCTACCCTGCCCTCATCACATTCGACGACGGGTATTTTGATAATTTTAAATTCGCGCTGCCGGCGCTGAAAAACTTCGGCTTTCCGGCGGTAGTTTTTCTCGCCACAAATTATATCGGCGAAAGCAAACCCTTCTTTTGGGATTTGGCGGCATATTGTTTTTCCCACACCCAAAAAACTTCTGCAATTTTCCCGCTGGCGGGCGAATTGCACTGGCACGATTCCGGCAGCCGCACCGCGACGATGGTCGGCTGGCTGGAGCGGCTAAAAACCATTCCCGACGCGGAAAAGTGGGCGCACATTCACGCCCTGCCCGACCTGCTCGATGTTTCCATATCCGATGACGCTTTTGCAGGCATCACTATGACGTGGGCGCAGGTGCGGGAAATGGTCGCCAACGGGGTATCAATGGGCGCGCACACGATGAGCCATCCGGTGCTGACGCGGGTATCGGCGGAACAGGCGCGGGCGGAAATTTTCGGCTCAAAAACCTGTATCGAGGCGGAAATCGGTGTGCCGGTGACAACCTTCGCCTACCCCAACGGTCTCCCCGCCGATTTCAACACCGCCATTCAATCGGTGTTGGCGGATGCGGGCATTGCAGCGGCATTCACCCTG
>CAYZQQ010000116.1:0-9052 GCA_964480075.1 uncultured Anaerolineaceae bacterium | reverse complement strand
ATAACCACACCCCAATCGTCCGGCAAATCGAGCGGGCGCACAACCAAATCGACCGTTTCGGTGGTGGTGTATGGGTTGCCCACTTGCAAAGTTGCTTCTGTATTGAAGACTCGCGCCAGCCGGTTTGGCGTGGTGGTAACCCCGGCAATCATCCGTCCGGTGGTGACAGTGGGGAAGTTTTGCTCTGCCAGCAGTACCTGCCCCAAATTGCGGTACGCTGCTGCCAAATTGTGGAAATACGTCCGCAAACTTCCGGCTTCCGCCACAGGGTCGCCGGTGAGTTCTTGCTGGCGGAAGGCTTCGATTTCTGCATCCGAAAGCCCCAAATCGTGCGCCGCGGTAATGGCTTCTGCCGGATAACCGGTCGTGCGAAGTTCATCCTGAATGGCGCGCAAATCATCGGCGGTCAGATACACATCCGGTTCGCCTTCATTATCCAGCACCGTCAAAAATGTCTCCAACTGCACCGATGCCGTGATGAGCGATGTTCCCATCTGCTGCTTGTAATAATTCAGCACCGCCGTTTGCTGTGAAGTCCATTGCATATCATTCGCCGCCGCCGCGCCGCCGATTCTGTCGAGCGTGATAGTGGCGGCGTTGCCATAGGCTACCACATCCGCCATGGTGTCTGCCAGATTGTTGATGGCGTCCGCCCGTGCCTGCGAAACGCCATCGGCGGTTGTGACCGGTGGAACGGTCGGCGTGTCCGGCATAGCGATGGTGCGGTAGTCCTGTCGCGGCGGGTCGCCGCCCAACGCATTGCTGATTTTCCGCGCAGTGGAATAAATCCAGCTTAAATGCCAGTTCACCATCCACATAGGTACTTTGGTGGCGCCTTTGTACCCGCCGCCCGCTTTGCTGATAACTCCGGTCGCCGTTTCAGCTCTTGATAGGGCATCATCTTTTTCTTCCGAACCGGATTTTTCCTGATGGACATTCAGGTTATGTTGCAGACGTAATCCACCCATAACACGCGGGGTTGTCCCGGCAGTTGTCCAATTGTAGCTGAAATCGACGCAATAATGCCCCGACACCTGCGGAACCCAGTTCAGCGTCACGGTTTTTTGCCCGGATGGGGGAATTTCGAGATTCTGCACATCGCCGAGCGGCCCAAATGGCAGCCCCACGCTAGATTGCACGATGCCAAATGTGCCATTTACTCGGATGGTATTTGTGCTCGGGTTGGTGATATTAACCTGCACGGTGGTGGTAATCCCCTTGACCACCGGCTTGGGCGATACCGTGATGCCGTTGGTTAGATATGGCGCGGGCGAATCGGGGAATAATCCCGTATCAAAGGGGGTGAACGTGATGCGTGCCGTGCCGGAGCGGGCAATCTCGCAGGTGGAGGCATCCAGCGTTGCTGTTAAATCCGCATCACCCGCCACGCTTGAAGTGAGATACGCCAGCGCCTCCCCGCGCGCATCGGTGAGGCCGCCATCCACCACTGTGCCGCGCGTGCTATGCAGCCGAACCTGCCGCCCCGCGATTGGATTGCCCCCACCATCGCGCAGAGTGATCGTCACCCAGGCACGGGTCACATCATCCGCAGGAATAAACCACCGCCGGGGCGAGATAGAGAGCAATCGGGCATCGCCGGGTGCGAGGAAGTCCGGTTGTGCGTCAGCAGTTGTCAGAAACGGAAAGACGAGTATATCGGCTGTCGCCCGGTCACCTGTGCCGCCGGGGTTGCACCCGCTATCGCTTTGCGGGCCGGAGGGGCTGCCCCACCAGTTGTTTACAGCCAGCCATCGTCCGCCGGTATCGGTTGCCGCACCATAAACTGTGTTGCTGAAAATCCGGCTGGCTTCAATTGAACCCAGCGAACCGTTGCGGGCATACACACCGCTGGATATTGAATATTTGACCGTGGCATGGTCAATCACAGCGCGGGCATATGAGAGCGAGATATTTCCGGAGCCGGGACTGTGCCCGCCATATTCCACCGTCACGTGCTGTAATCGGGAACCGATATTCTGCATCGTGGATGTTCCTTCAATGCTGATACCCTGCCAGCCCGCCACCGTATCCACCGCCGTAAAGGTGATGGGCTGCGTTGCAGTGCCGAGTGCCAGCAGCCGCCCCTGCACCACAATCGCCGCGGTTGAGACCGCCTGCACCCGCACCCCCGGCTCAACGGTCAATTTTCCGGATGACGCAACAGTTAAATCGACTGCCGATAAAATATAGGGCAACCCGCTATCTTCCAGCACCGCATCACCGGCAAAGGTGGCAGTACCGAAGACTACGGCATCCGTGCCGTTCCCCGTCGCCGTGAGATTGCTCAGAACGGTATCCGTTTGTACATGAGAAAAGAAGATAGCTTCCTCCGTATTGCCGATAAATTCAGTATCCCGAATATCGGCGACACCATTTGAAAATCCGGTGCCGATGCCCGCGCTCTGGCTGAAATTGATGTGGCTGTCTCGGATATTGGCGTGAGCATAATAGAGCGTGATGTTGCCGGCATTGGGGCTGTGACCGCCATATTCCACCGTCACATACCGCAAGCGTGAGCCGGTATTCTGCACTCCAGACGTGCCTTCAATTGAAATGCCCCCCCATCCGGCGGCGGTGGAAACCGCGGTGAAGGTGATGGGCTGTGTCATCGTCCCCTCAGCAATGAGCCGCCCCTGCACGTGTAAGGTGCTGTCACCCTGCACCACCACCCCCGGTTCCACCGTCAGCGTGATACCTTGCGCCACCGTCACCTGCCCCGAAAGCACATAAGGATTGCCCGCCGCCGACCACACGGTGTCACTGACGATTGTCCCCGAAACAGCCGTAGCCAAAGTTCGGTGCGGAGATTCTGCCGCAATTTGTAGCGGAATCACCATCAAAAATAGTACCAACAGCACCAGCACGCTCGACAAAGCGCTTAAACGATAAACACGTCCCATATTGGCCTCCCGAATCCGTTCCATTCAATTGTAAGTTTGATAATATGCTCATGGTAACGGGAAACAGGCGCGATGTCAACCCTTTTAAATTTACAAATTGGCAAAATCAGTTACAATAGCCTTGGAATTTACAACTACCCCACAGGAGCTTCTGATGAATATTGATTCCAAAATTTTCAAAGCCTATGACATTCGTGGCATTTATCCCACCCAATTGAACGATGAGGGTGCCTACGCCATCGGGCGGGCATTTGCCACCTTTCTCCAACCCGAAACGGTCATCATCGGGCGCGATATGCGCCTTTCCAGCCCCGCATTGCGCGATAATGTGGTGCGCGGCCTGACCGACCAAGGCGCAAATGTAATTGACATCGGTATGGTCAGCACCGACCAGTATTATTTTGCCTGCGCCCAATTGGGGCACGCCGGGATGATGGTCACGGCGTCGCACAATCCCAAAGAATACGGCGGATTCAAAATGGTGCGGAAAATGCCGCAACTCCTCAGTGGCGATGAGGGCATCAAGGATTTACTGCGGATTGTGCAGCATGACGATTTTGCCCCCCTGCCGGCGCAAAAAGGGACGGTCACCCACAAGGATTTGAGCGCGGAATTTGTCGATTACGTTCTATCGCTGGTGGATATTGGCAGTCTGAAATAGCTCAAAGTCATTGCCGATACCGGCAACGGCATGGTCGGGCCGAGCCTGAAACGGGTGTATGAAAAACTCCCCGTGCAGTTGACCGGCTTGTATCTGGAACCGGACGGCAACCTGCCCAACCACGGATTGGACCCGCTTCAGCCGGAAAACCGCGCCGAATTGCAGGCGCGGGTGGTGGCAGACGGCGCGGACATCGGGTTTGCCTTTGATGGCGACGGCGACCGCTTTTTTACCATTGATGACCGAGGGCACTTTGTGCCGGGTGATTTTCTGACCGCGCTGATGGGGCAATATTATCTGGAAAAATATCCCGGCTCAAAAATTCTGTATGATGTGCGCGCCAGTTGGGCGGTGAACGATTTGATTTCCGCAGATGGCGGCACGGCGCTGATGGAACGGGTGGGACACGCTTTCATCAAACGCCGTATGGCGGCGGAAAATGCGGTGTTCGCGGGGGAAGTGACCGGACATTATTATTTCAAGGATTTCTTTTTCGCCGATTCGGGGATTGTACCGTCGCTCATCATTTTAGAAATGCTGAGCAAAAAGGGCAAGAAACTGTCGGATTTGCTGGCGGAATTGGAAGCCAAATATTTCATCAGCGGGGAAATTAACACCCGTATCAGCGTTGACCCGAAAGCCAAAATGCAGGAATTGGCCGAAACGTTCAGCGATGGCACAATCGAATGGCTCGATGGCGTGTCGGTCACGTTCCCCGACTGGCATTTCAACGTCCGCCCGTCGAACACCGAACCGCTGTTGCGCCTGAATCTGGAAGCCACATCCCGCGAATTAATGGAAGAAAAACGGGACTCAGTGTTGGCGATTATTCGGGGCTGAGTGCGTTTTCACCCTCTCCCTAACCCTCTCCCTTGCGGGAGAGGGGATATTTCCCCCCTCTTTGAGGGGGGATTAAGGGGGGAGCAACACCCCAGTCAAAGGAGACTGACAAATATGTTACGCAGTTTTTTCATTGGACTTTCTCACAGTACAGCGGCGCAAAATGTGGTAACGCATTTCCCGCCGGCCCGTAGCACCGCCCGCCGCTTCATCGCCGGAGAAACGCTGGATGAAGCCGTGGCTGTGGTGCGCACCCTGAACGCCAACGGCATCAAAGGGCTGATGAACGAGGTCGGTGAGGCTATCACCACCCGCGAAGAGGCGACACAAGCCGCACAGGAAATCAAGGCGTTATTGCGGCGCATCGACAGCGAAGGGCTGGACGCCAGCATTTCGCTCAAACCGTCGCACATTGGGCAAACCTTTGGGCGCGATTTCTTTTTCGAAACCGTGGCTGACATCGTGGACACCGCCCGCCAATTCAATAATTATGTTGAAATGGATATGGAAGGCAGCGCCGATGTGGACGACACGCTGGAAGTCTTCCACCGCCTGCTGGACACGTTCCAAAACGGGTTGAAACTCGCCGTGCAGGGCTACCTGCACCGCACCCCCGCCGATGTAGAGAAATTAATCGCGCACGGCGGCGGGATTCGGTTGGTGAAAGGCGCATACGCCGAGCCGCCGGAAATCGCCATTCAAGCCCATGAGGCCATCAACGCGGCAATGATTCGGGTGATGGAGCAAACGCTCGCGCCGGAAGCCCGCGCACAGGGCGCATTTCTCGCGCTCGGCTCGCACGACCCCGCGCTGATTGAGTGGCTCATCGCCCGCACCACTGAGCTGGGGATCGCCAAAGACCAGTTTGAGTTTCAAATGCTGCAGGGTGTTCGGCGCGATGAACAGCTTCGGCTGGCGCAACTGGGTTATCAGGTGCGAATTTATGTGCCGTACGGCGCGGCGTGGTATCCGTATTTTATGCGCCGACTGGCGGAACGCCCATCGAATGTGCTTTTTATGGCGCGGGCAATGTTTGGGGGATAGAAATACCCATCACAAATTTCATGAATATTCAAATGGAACGAATTCCAAAAATATTTGCGTCATTCGTCTGTTCGCGCCATTCGTGATGACTAAATCTGAAAAAGGATAATTTTATGACATACCAACCCACTACAACCACCGATATGATCAAATACCAAAGCGACGCCATCGTCAGTAAAACCATCCTCAACCGAGATTCCGGTTCGGTAACGCTGTTTGCGTTTGACGCGGGACAAACCCTCAGCGAGCATACCGCGCCGTTTGACGCGCTGGTGCAGGTGCTGGATGGCCGCGCCGACATCACCCTCGGCGGCGAACCGGTCACGGTTTCAGCGGGGGAAATGGTGATTATGCCCGCCGATGTGCCGCACGCGCTCTCCGCGCCCGTGCCGTTCAAAATGCTGTTGACCATGCTCAAAAACTGAAAATCCGAAAGGGCGGCTCGCGAGCCGCCCTTTCGTTGCATCCCACCAAATGCAGTGAGACAAAAATATTTATGGGAAAAGAAACAATTATATGCGTGCCGCGATTGCACTTTTGCTGGACGACAATGCACACAATTTCATCCGCGAACTGACGGTGGACATTCACCGCCAATTCGGGCTGGGCTATCGCGCCGCCGCGCATTGGCCGCACATCACCCTGAAGCAGGGCTTTCCCATTTCCGATTTGCCCGCCATTGCCGCCTATTTCACCGAATTTGCCGGCGACATTCCACCGCTGGACGTGACCTTTTCGCACATTGGGATAGCCGTCGCCCCTGATCTGGATGGAAACGAGCGTGGCGTACTGTGGCTTGCCGCAGATGAAACACCCGACTTGCGCAATCTGCATAATCGCCTAAACAGTGAACTGGCGGCGCGGTTTGAAGACACCGCCGCCCCATTCGACGGCGATAGTTATCGATTTCACAGCACCCTGTTCGCCGGTGGCGCAGAGTTGGCCACTTACCGGCGTGTTTTCGACGCATTGAAAGACACGCCCCTCGCCCTGAAAACGTGCGTTGTCCGCGTGGGTTTGTTTTTTCAGGATGACAGTGTGGATGGTAGTTTCATTACCTATAAAATTTTATCTTTGGGGTGAAAGTTATGTAGGTCACGCTTGCAGCATGACGGATTGCCAATAGGTCACGTTTTCAACGTGACCTACACTTGACTAAACAGATATAACCCAAAAAGTAAAAAAGCGTGAAGGAATACACCTTCACGCTTTTTTGAATTCTACCGTTGGCTATCCGAATTTAATACCTTGCGCCAATGGCAATTCGGTCGAATAATTGATGGTGTTGGTCTGGCGACGCATATACGCCTTCCACGCATCAGAACCGGATTCGCGTCCGCCGCCGGTATCTTTTTCGCCGCCAAATGCACCACCGATTTCCGCGCCACTGGTGCCAATGTTCACGTTGGCTATCCCGCAATCTGACCCCATCGGAGAGAGGAACCGTTCGGCTTCCAGCATATTGGTGGTGAAAATAGCGCTCGATAATCCCTGCGGCACGCCATTGTGAATTTCAATCGCTTCATCCAACGATTCATATTCCATAATATACAAAATCGGGGCAAAGGTTTCATCGCACACCAACGGAATTTGTTCCGGCATCACGATGATGGTTGGTTCCACAAAATTTGGACCCACACTGGGCAGTCGATTGCCGCCATACACCACAGTGCCGCCATTTTTACGCGCCACCTCAATGGCAGCCATCATATTTTCCACGGCGCCCGCATCGACCAGGGGTCCCATCAGCACGCCATCATCCAACGGATTGCCAATGGAAACCTGCCGGTATGCTTCCACCAGTTGTTGGGTGAGCCTTTGAGCCACTGCTTTGTGAGCAATAATGCGACGGGTGCTGGTGCAGCGCTGTCCGGCAGTGCCCACCGCGCCGAACAAGATTGCCCGCATTGCCATATCCAAATCGGCATTTTCGGTAACAATAATGCCGTTATTACCGCCTAATTCCAAAATGGTGCGTCCCAGCCGTTTGGCAACTTCTACGCCCACGTGCTGCCCCATTTTCACAGAACCGGTAAAGCTGATGAGCGGCAGGCGGGGGTCTTCACCCATGGCTTGCCCCACGTCGCGCCCACTGCCGACCACCAGATTAAAAATGCCATCGTAGCCGTAATCGGCGGCAACTTTGTTGGCGATGTGCTGCACGGCAACTGCGGTGAGCGGGACGCTGGATGACGGTTTCCAGACAATGGTATCGCCCGCAACGGCGGCGATGGCGCTATTCCACGCCCAGACCGCCACGGGGAAATTGAAAGAAGTGATGATGCCGATGGGTCCCAGCGACAACCATTGCTCGTACATGCGGTGGGCGGGGCGTTCCGATTGCATGGTCAACCCGTACAATTGACGCGACAGCCCGACAGCAAAATCGCAGATGTCAATCATTTCTTGCACTTCGCCCATGCCTTCGGGTTTTATTTTTCCCATTTCCAGCGTCACCAGCTCGCCCAGCGGCTCTTTGTATTCACGCAGAGCATTCCCCAAATCCCGAATCATCAATCCGCGCTGCGGGGCGGGGATGGTGCGCCATATTTTAAAGGCATCAGTGGCTTTGGCGGTGACGTAATCATACGTTTTGCGGGTGGCTTGTACCACGCTGGCAATCGGTTCGCCGGTAGTGGGGTTGTAGGATACCAATTTTGTGCCATTTGGATCGGTAATCCATTCATCGGGACCGGCGCACGCACCCGGATTCACATCTTGCAGGTGTAGTTTTTCCAGCAAGGTTTTCATAAAAATACCTCCATGGTCATTTTGGATTCATAATATTCAACTGATGATACGCTCAAATTATACGGTTTCCGGGGAAAATCTGCAATAAAATGACATCTTCATTGCAAAGCAGGCAACGCAATTGCCCTCACCGCCGTAAAGTAAAAACGGGCAGTCAATGACTGCCCGCTGGCATATTCTTTCGCGTCAAAGTTCCTCAATGGTGAGCGTTCTGCCGTTGACGCCATAGCGCGCCACCCAACAATGCAATAAGCGCCAATGCACTGCCCCACGCGCGCGGGTCGGTGGCAGACGGGGCGGGAACCGTGCCGCCGGTTTCGGGCAGTGGTTCACTCGTCATTGCCGGTTGTTCGCCCACCAAACTCAGTGTATCGAGCGTGTATTGCGCTTCAAGCTGGTCGGGCCATTTGTCCCACGCGCGGATGAACAGCGTCAATTTTTCGGCGGGTGGGATAAGTTCAGCGCTATAATCGAGGAAGAACATATTACTGCCATCAATTATCTGCTCATCCCACGGCAATTCAACCCAGTCATCATCGGCAATTGCCTGCCAATCCGACTCGCCGCTCCAATCAATCGCGTACTGCATTCGATAGCCGTAATTGCTTTTTGAAACATCTCCAAAAGTTGACCGAATTTGCCCGTACAGGGTTAAGGTGTATGGCTTACCCGGCACAACCGAAACCGTTTGCGCGATACCGGCGTATCGATTGGGTTGTGTGGCTTGCACAATAGTGATGCGTTGAGCGCTATCGCCATTACGGATTGCCGATGCCCACGCTTCGGGGGCAAAGATAAATACCGCGCCGCTGTTGTTGAATGCCTGCCATCCGTCAGCAACGCCATCATCGCCGAA
>CAYZQQ010000115.1:0-9056 GCA_964480075.1 uncultured Anaerolineaceae bacterium | reverse complement strand
GATTGTGTTCCCACAGAAATTTCAGGCGCGGAGTGAAAATCGTATCGCGCTCAAAATGCACCGTCGCAGGTGGATTCATCGAATGATGCACCAGCATCGCTTGCGCGCCGGCATCCACCGCCGCGCGGAAAAAGCGCATATTCGCGCTGACTCCGGTGGCAATTTTGCAAATTTCCTCCGCGCCCGCCACCTGCAATCCGTTCGCCAGATAGCCATCAATTTTGGGCACGCCATCGTGATAACCCATATACTCTGTCAAAAATGCCATTAAATTTGATAACTTGACCATCATTCCTCCGTTGAGAAACTCTCTTTCTCTGCCAGTCTGTGGTAAAATCAGTGAACATCTATTTTACCGATAATCGCCGCAATGGGCGAATGCCGTATGGGAGGACAAACGATGACTGCACTGGAAAATAGTTCGCTGATTGAAAATGCCCGCACGGGGAAACGGCTGTTGCCATGGTGGGTGACTGTGCCGGTGGCGGCATTGATGGTGGGGCTGAGTTCGTTGGGGGGCACAGCAGGCGCGTTTCTCGATTTGGCGCGGCATATCGGGTTGAATAACCTTGCAAATGTTTCCCGCGCCGAAATTCAAGCGGCGGCGTTCCCGCAAACAGCCGTAGAGCAATTGCTGTGGCTCATCAGTAATTTTGCGGGGGTGTTTTTACTGGTCTGGCTGTGGGTACGCTTCAAAGAAAAACGCCCGTTTCGCACGGTGGGGCTGGGCGGTGGGCGGGTCTTTTCCCAATGGGGAATGGGGTTTCTGGCAGGCGGAGGGATGTTCGCGGCGGCGGTATTGATTCCGTGGGCGTTCGGTTTTTTTGAGCGGCAGAGCGTGCCGGTGGCAGTCGTCGGGTCGGCGGTGGTGCTGGTCGGCTGGGGGGTGCAGGGTGCGGCGGAGGAGATGGCGTTTCGCGGTTGGCTGCTGCCCGTGCTGTCGGCGCGATACAGCGTGCGGGTGGGCATTTTGCTTTCTGCGGCGACATTCGCGGCGGTTCACAGCCTCAATCCCCATTTGAGTGCGATTGCCATTATCAACCTGCTGCTGTTCGGACTGCTGACCGCGCTGATTGTTCTGCGCACCGGCACAGTGTGGGCGGTGTTCGGGATTCATTCCGCGTGGAATTGGGTGCAGGGAAATGTGCTGGGGCTGTCGGTGAGTGGCATGCCGCCGGTGGGGGGCACCATTATTTCGCTGGCAGAAAGCGGACCGGACTGGCTGACGGGCGGCGCATTCGGTCCGGAAGGCGGGTTGGCGGTTTCGGCGGTGCTGGCGGTGGGGATAGTGTTGTCGGTATTGCGGAAATAAAAAAAGCCCGCCGATTTTCGACGGGCTTTGGGGATGTGCGAAAATTATTCTTCGGTTTCTTCTTCGTCCACTTCGCTGACAATCTCTTCCCCTTCTTCGACTTCTTCGACTTCTTCCACTTCCGCCACGCGCGGCGCTTGGGCGCTGACAATGAGCGAGTCCGGGCTGGACAGCACGGCGATGTTTTCCGGCAGGCTGAGGCTGTTAACGTGGATGGCGTCGCCAAAGTTTTCCAACCCGGTGACGTCCACATTAATGGTTTCGGGCAAATCTCCGGGCAACGCTTCAATTTCCAACTCGTTGATACCGCTGACCAGCACCCCGCCTTCTTTTATGGCAGGCGCTTCGCCCAGTAATTGAATTGGCACAGATACGACGACGGTTTCCGCCATGTTGACGGCGTAAAAATCTACGTGCAAAATATTGTGTTTGATGGGCGAATATTGAATATCGCGCGCCAACGTGTTGACCGCTTTTTTCCTGCCGATTTTGATACCAATTAAATTGGTGTTGCCTGCCTCGTGCAATACTTGGCGAAGTGTCTTTTCATCAATTTGGATGGTCGAGTTGCTCACGCCTTTTCCATATACTTCTGCGGGCACGAGCCCGGCACTGCGCAAAACGCTGACCTTTTTGCCGGTAATATCTCGTAATTCAGCTTTTAGTTCAAATGCCATACTATCTCTCCTTCAAAAAAATCTCGCCATGTTAAGCCGAAATTATAATCCCGCTCAACACAATTCATTCAGTTTTCAGACGCAAAAGTATAATCAATTGTGCCATAATCGGCAAACTGTTGCCTGTGGGATGGAAAATTACATTGTTTTTTCCGTCACCGATATTCCGCGCCGAGCGTAGCCATCCAGCAGGTTGGCAAAACAGCCGTCTGTCCGCCCCACAAATTCCGGCGGGCAGATTCCCGTTTCGCTGAACAGCCCTGCCAACACCATGCGTGCCACAATGGCGGCGGTATATCCGGTGGTGCGCGCCATCGAATGGATGCCCGTTTCTGCATCGTATGTGTCAAACAAATCAAAGGTGCGAGTGACCGGCGCGCCGTCTTTTTCGCCGCGCAGAATGACCCGCATCAAAGTAAAATCTTCTTCGCCCGGTTGCAGTTTCCATTGTTTGAACAGAAGTTTTGCGGTGACATCCAGCGGGCGCACCGATTGCCCGTCAATGTTCATCGATTGGGTGCTGAAGAATCCACTGTCACGAAAGGTGCGCATCAGCTCGGCATGACCCGGATAGCGCATCGTTTTCTCTTTCATAAACGGCACATCCAGCGTTTTTATCAGTGAACGCAGCCCATCGGTATTGAAGGCTTCCAGCGTACCCACGCCGGGAAAATCAATTAATTCCACGTCCGATAACGCCGGTCGGGTGACAATTTTGCCATGTTCCACCAGCCGCGCGGGGCGGGTGTATTCTTCCAGCACATCAATCGGCGAGAAAACGGCTTTGTATTGAAATGGCAGGGTGCGCTCTTTGGGCAATCCGCCGACATAGCACACATATTCATCGGTGCGGTCGAATTGGTGATGGACATATCCCGCTATAATATTGCACAGCCCCGGCGCGACCCCGCAATCGACCACGGCAGTAACGCCGTTTTCGCGGGCGAGCGCGTTCAGCTCAAATGGGTCTTCGGGGAAGAATGAAATATCCACCACGTTTTTCCCGGCGCGAATGATGGTTTTAAGGGTGGCAAATCCCATAAAACCGGGAACGGCGCACGCCACCAAATCGGCATCGGCGATGGCAGCGGTTATCTGTGCCGGGTCGGATAAATCGGCTTGAGTCGGGGTGACGCGGGGAATTGCGTGTAGCCGTTCCAGCGCATTGGGATTCGCGTCGGCGGCGATGACGGCAAAATCGGCAGCTAAATCTTTGATGATGGCGCTGCCGACCAGCCCGGCGCCCAACACAGCAATGGTTTGATTCGTCATTGAGACCCTCCTGAATGTGGGTTAAGAGTTTTTTGAGTCTTGTGTCGGGCAGAGCATTGCTCTGCCCCTACAATGTCCCGCGCCAACTGATTGAGAAGATACTTTTTGATATTAAATTGCCGGGTTTTCGGTTGCTCAATGACGTTATTCCGCATCGCGCATTGCTGCGAGCAGGGTGGCAATATCATCGAACACCCAATCCGGCTGAATGTTACCGGCGGCGACCATGTCGCGGGTGGTAACGCCGCTCATCACTAAAATAGAGTGCATTCCCAGTTGGTTGCCGCCCAAAATATCGGTTTCCAGCCGGTCGCCGATGATGGCGGCGTGAGCTGCGTCCACGCCCATGTGCGCCAGCGCCGAGCGGAACATCGGCGGGTATGGCTTGCCGATGACGAACGGCGCAACCCCGGTGGCGGCTTCCAGCGCGGCTAAAATTGCCCCGTTGCCGGGCGCGATTCCGCCCTCAAATGGAAAACTGCGGTCGGGATTGGTGCCGATGAAGCGCGCCCCGCCGGTGATGAGTGTCGTCGCCGTGTGCAACTTTTTGTAATTTATATCGAAATCCATGCCGACCACAACCGCCGCGACTTCGCTATCTGCCAGCACGAACCCCGCCGCTTGCACGGCATGGCGCACGCCGCGCCCCAGCACAAACAATTGCGTTCCAGCCGGATACTGCGATTGCAAATATTCAGCGGTGGCGGTGGACGATGTGATCACTTTTGCGGGGGATATTTTCACGCCGAAGCGGGCAAGTTTGTCCGAAAAATCACGCTGGGTTTTGGTGGCATTATTTGTAACCAGCGTGAATGGCATAGACTGCTGTCGCAAAAAAGCGAAAAAATCTGCCAGCCCGGGCATAGGGGTGTTGCCACGATATAAAACGCCATCGCCGTCAATGGCGAAGGCTTTAATCGAAGAAAGGGATGGGGTCATAGTTATTCCGGGTCGTCGTCGCTCACATCGTGCTCAACCGCAACAGCGGCGGTGGCAATCGCCCAACTGACCAGCCCCCATGTGCCACCGCTGATGAGACTGCCCACCGTGAGCGTCCATGCGTTTATTGGCGTGCCGGGGTCGCGCAGCACACCAATTACCGTCAATACGATGGCGATTGCCGCAAAAACAATGCCGATTTTGGCGGGTCCGTTCAATTTTTGCCACAGATTTTGTTGATTCATCTTATCTCTCGATGCTACTTTTTCTCCATTTTATCAGAATTGTTCAACCCGTCCAAATCGAGTGGGGTATCAATATCGTGCAGAATGGCGGGGTCGGTCACGGCGACGGTTTCCATTTGGGCGACGTGTGCCTGCACCACCGGGCGCGCGCCGACATCGCCCCGCACGCGCATCAGTTCAGCAAAAAATTGGCGGTCAATTAAAATGGGATTGCCCCGCTTGCCATTGAATGTGGGTGCGACCAGCGGCGCGAGCGTGCGCTGATAGCGGTCAATCAGCGCGGTGATGGTGTCTGCTCGCACGCGGGGTTGGTCTGCCAGCACCACCACCACCGCCGCCACGTTTTGGGGCAATGCCGATAATCCCGCTTGCAGTGAGGCGCTCATTCCTGCCTGCCAGCGCGGGTTTTCTACGATATGGACGGGACGATTGCCCAATGCGGCGCGAACCGCGTTGGCGTGTGCGCCCAGCACCACCGAAACAGGCTGTGCCGCAGAGGTCAGCGCGGCATCGACAGTGTGCGCCAGCAGCGGTTTGCCGCGCCACATCGCCAGTTGTTTCGGTGACCCGAATCGCCGCGCTTCGCCCGCTGCCAGCACGATCGCCGCAACTCGATTTGTCACTCGTTCAATGGGCGAATCGTTTGCCACCGTGCCCATCACCACCGCCAAAATCCGGTTGGTGGCGAGCAGTTGCCGGGCGATGCTTTTTGCTGCCGGGAGCGTTTTTGCCGTCAGTTTGTTCAGCAGGGGGATGACCCGCGCTGCGGGCGGAACAGCTTTTAATCCCCCGTGCGGATGCGCCAGCACGGCGGCAATAATTTGGGGGGTGATGGGCGTTTGGGGCGCAACGCCAGCCAGCGCGCCGACAATTTCGGGACGGTGGACAGCTTCGGCGGTGAGTGGTTTTCCTAGCACATCCAATCCAACCACGGGCGCCACCAGCGTTGTTTCGGCGGGAATGACCGGCTCGTGGGCGGCGGGGGCTTTGAAACTGCGCCGCCGTGAGCCATCGGCTTCGTTCAAAATTACATCGAAAATGCCGGTCTGTGCCAGCGCGGTGATGGTTTCGGTGGGGATGCCAAACGCATTCACCCCGGATTGCTGTCCGGTGAGCAGCACCTGCCCGTGCGCGGCAACCGCGTTTTTCAGCGCGGGCAGGATATCCGCAACCGATTGGGTCTCGGTGTTAAAACTGATGGCGGCGGGGGCGTGTCGAATCTGGTCGGCAAAAATGCGGGTACTGGTGGTGAGCAGCACCGTTTTTCCGGCTGCCGCCAATTCTCGCCCCAGCCGAAAGAGAGTGGTGCTTTTGCCGCCACCGCCCACAAAAGCGACCACATCGCCGGGCTCGATTTTTAATGCGCGGGAAAGATTCATTGGGGTATGCCTCCCCCTCAATCCCCCCTCAGCAAGGGGGGATTGAGGGGGTAAACTATTCGCTGTATCCGTCAGAGAAAACTTCAATCATCAAATACGGGTCGCCGAGCGGGTACAAAATGGGCACGGTGCAACCGTTGGCAACATATTTCCGTACTTTGGCTTTCACTTCGTCGGGCGTGCCGCTGGCGGTGATGTGCTGCACCAAATCGTCGGGCACGTATTTCATCGCGTCTTTAATTTGCTCTTTGGTGGCGGGCCAGCCAAGAATGGATTGGATTTTTTGCACAACTTCTTGCGGCGTGTTGCTGGCTTTGGTGATGTGCGGTTGCTGCGCAATATATTGGGTCAGCAGCCAACGCGCGCCATCGAGCGCTTTGGCTTTGTCGTTGTCCACCGAGCAGACAACCAACTGTGGGCGGTCAATGGAATCAATGGCGCGTCCGGCTTTATCAGCGCCGATTTTCAGGTTCTCCATATAGCCGTCGTTGTATTCGGGCGGCACGCAGTAATTCATCACCACCCCGTCAGCGATTTCACCGGCGAGTTGGGTCATTTTGTGACCCGTAGCGCCAATCATCAATTGCACATTGCGCGGTTCCTGTCGCCCATGCACCACATCGAGTTTGATGCCTTTGACTTTGTGGAATTCGCCATCATAGGTGACGGTTTCCATATTGAGCAGGCGGCGCATCACTTCGATAGTTTCGCGCATGGCTTTGAGCGGTTTGCGGCGATGAATACCCACGTCGGCAGCGAGAGGGTCCCACCACGCGCCAATGCCGCAGATGATGCGGTCGGGGGCGAGGTCATCCAGCGTGAGAAAA
This sequence comes from uncultured Anaerolineaceae bacterium, assembly GCA_964480075.1. Taxonomy (GTDB): domain Bacteria; phylum Chloroflexota; class Anaerolineae; order 4572-78; family 4572-78; genus JANTHQ01. Next base: position 2,405 of record CAYZQQ010000115.1, on the reverse strand, counting down.
GTTGCCGCCAGCAACCCGATATTGCGCGTCCAGTTGTTGATGACGCCCGAACCCACTTTGATGCGCTCGGTCACGGCGGCAAAGGCTGCCATCGGCACGATGGCATCGCGCACCAGCCGGCTTTCGGCTTGCCAAACGGCTTCAAAATTGTGCTTTTCGGCGAATTGCGCCAGTTTCATCCCTTCGCGAAGGTCGTGTGCATCCTGCAAATATAAAGCTACCCGGTCAGTCATAAGTCATCTCCTTTTCAGTTATCAGTTGACGGTTGTCAGTTATCAGAAATCAGCATGCAGTACCGCAAAAATTGAAAGTCAACTACTACCGGCTGAAAGCCGGTAGCTTGGATTGCGACTGAAAGTCGCCTGAAATCATCGACTGAACCTGATTGTGTAAATTGACATTGACTTTCAGACCTTTGCTTGTGATTAACCAGTATCCGCAAAGCATCCAATCAGTTTAACCGGGTTGTCGACAAACCAAACCCTTTTCGCAAATGTAACACCATTGTGGTGTTAAAAACGGCCTGCCTAAAGGCAGGGGTTTTAAACCCAATTTACAGACAATAAACCACTGATGACTGATATCTGAAACTATTTTACTTTAAATCCGGGCGAACGTCAAACTTACCCAAATTTGTCAGGTTGTCGGACAAATTTGGGATAAGTTGATGAATATCCTCCCAATCAGCGGCGGTATCCAAATCAAAACTCAGCCCGGGCAACCGGCAAATATGCGGTACAAATTCGATGGCTTCGGCGGCGGTGCGGTGGCGGGCGAAACTATTTTCGCCAAAATGCGGCGCGATGAGCGTGGGGGGACGCAGCAATAGCGCGTTCGTGCCCAATCCGTGGCGGCATGGGGCGATGGCAATGGCGGTTGGAGTATTTGCCAGCGCGATGAATGTGCGTAAATCGTCGGGGGTGACGGTGGGCAAATCAAGCGGGAGCGCCAGTACTGCCGTTGCGCCCCGGCTGACCGCCCATGCAATTCCCTGCCGAATGGCGGCATTCAAATCGGATTCGGTTTCTACCAGCGCCCACGCCCCGGCTTTTTTGGCGGTGTGCCGCGCGGCGGCACTGCGGGAGACCACCGCCACTGCACCCACTGTTTGCGCCACCCTGATGGTGCGGCGCAATAGATGGCGGCTCAGCGCCGCGCGTTCATCCCGCGAGAGGATGCTCGCCAGCCGTGTTTTTGCTTCTGCAAAGGGTTTCACGGGAATAATAGTGATGAGGTTTGGGTTTTTGGTTTCAGGTTTCAAGGGTTGGGTTTTACGAAAACATAGCTAATCGTTGATGATTTTGTATCGATGGTTTTTTACCAATGTAATAGAATTGTAGTCATTGGGGTCGGCAAATTTGAATTTCCAAAGGTGGTAATCTGTATCCGTTTTCTCGAAAAAGATGGTGGAAATTGTTTTCGTGCTGCCAATATTTTCTAGATGAGTTTGCCATTGTCGAAATGGATAAAACAGTTGCCGGATGATGGTGTTATTTGTGCTGCCGTTTTTTGCTTCAACCAGCACAATTTGATTTTCACCCTCGTATCCCGCGTCTACTTCTGTCTGCACGCTTTTTGCCGTCAGAAACTGTTCTCCCACTTTGAAGCTAAATTCAGGGGTGTATTTTCGTCCGCGAATGGTTAAAACCAATGTGGGGTCACCGATAAAAGTTCTGATGATGCTGGCGGCATAGGCGTAATCCAGATGTTGCATTTCAGAATCACCGATGGTAGATGTGACCAATGGAAAATTCAGTTTTGAGGTGTATAGTTGGGACGTTTCGGAAATGGGGGGGATATCAACATAACCCTCTCCTTGTACAATTGCGTATTTCCCATTCTTGATGGGTAGAATGAAGAGATTGTTCTCTTGAAATATCAGGGGACGGCTTTCACGGGTATCTTGTTTGCATAAGATACGAACTTCACGCTGGTTAGTTTGCGTGAAGTGTTGTGTTGCATTTTTGATTTGTTGTGCGGTAATTTCAAATGGAATTGTACCGAAAATGTGTTTGGTGATTTGATTCGTCTCGAAAATGGCTTGCCAAGCTGCATCGATATTTCTCATTATTTATTGACCTCATAATTAGTGATGACTAACTCACGGATTTCTCCGCGTTTTTTCCCGTCTCTGTTTATTATTCGTTTTGCCAGCACAGTAGAGATATGAAAGGGGTGATATAATTGTTGAAAGAATAAATCTGTTGGAGATGAGTTTGTGGGGTCTGAATTGCTTAGCATTACTTTAGCCCCTTTTCTATGTAATTTTGCAAAAAATTTAGCCAATCTAATTTGGTCTTTATCGTCAAAAGATGTTTGAGAATATGAGGTGAAACTTGCAGTTTTACTTAATGGGCGGTATGGAGGATCAAAGTAAACGAATGTGTCTTCATCAACTATTTCGC
>CAYZQQ010000114.1:0-9084 GCA_964480075.1 uncultured Anaerolineaceae bacterium | reverse complement strand
CGCGCCGATGGCGGTTGCGCCCGCCGTGCCCATTTTCGCGGGACCGAAATCGGGGGTGCGGGCGGGGTCGATGGCAATAGAATCGCGGATACCCTCATATTGCCCGCGCCGCACTTTCGCCAGATTCTCTCGCTCCGGACGGGTGGCGGCTTTTTCATACAGATAGACCGGAATGCCAAGTTCCTCTCCCACCCGCTGACCGAGTTTTTTGGCGATATCCACACATTCATCCATGGAAACGCCTTTGATGGGAATGAACGGGCAAACGTCCGTTGCGCCCATGCGGGGATGTCCGCCGGTGTGTTGGGTCATGTTAATCAGTTCGGCAGCTTTGGCGATACCGGCGAAAGCCGCCGAACCCACCGTTTCCGGCGGCGCAACAAAGGTAACGACGCTCCGATTGTGGTCGGCATCGGAGGACGAATCGAGGACTTTTACGCCCTCCACCGCGGCGATGGCGGCGACGATTTTTTCCACCACTTCCGGGTTACAACCTTCACTGAAATTTGGAACACATTCAACTATTTTTTGCATGCTATTCCTCCTGATAGAATTTATTATAGAACCTATTGAAATTTTTTGAGTTTTCTGAAAGTATTTATTCAGCGGGCAAGTTGGAACACAGAGATGAGGAAATTTTTGATAATTTTTTCATTTCTCTCGGTGTATCTCGGTGTTTTCTCCGTGATATTCTGTGTTGCCGAATAGATACTTCTGAAAAATAGTTTATTTTGGGATGTCATTCCGGAATTTTTCGAAGAAAAATATCCGGAATCCCTATTTTTTATAGATTCCCGCTAAAAGCATGCGGGAATGACAGTGTTTTTGGGTGATGTTCGCGGCAAAAATTGCGTTCCCAATCTGAGTTTAAAAAGTTTCATTTAGTTCATATTAAATTGTGCGCCAGCAATTGCACCAGCGACAGCACAGTGTGCGGAAATAATCCCAACCACAGGCTGACTGCCACCAACCCAACGGTCAATCCAATTGCCAGCCGGTTGCGCGGCGGGGGGGCAGGCGCGCCGGATGCCGGTTTGGCGATGAGTGTCTGCAAACCGTGTAAATACCCGACGGTAACTCCTATGCTACCCAATACCACTACCCACGGCAATCGCGCGTCAATGGTTGCCAATGATTGGATGGCAAGCCAGCGCGTAATGAATCCGGCGGTGAGCGGCGCACCCGCCAGCGTTGCCGCACCGACCATCAATCCGACGGTGGCGATGGGCAATCGTTGTGCCAGCCCGCGCATTGCCGCAAACGAATCGGTAGACGCAGCATTATGGAGCAGGGCGGTGGAGATACCCAACAGCACCAGCGCCACCGTTCGTCCCATCAGCCCGAATAGCAATATGCTGATGCCAATCTCATTTGGCAGCCCGAATACCATAACCAGCGTGCCCAAATCGAAAATGGTGGCATACCCCATTAATGGCGAAAAAGACCGTTGTGCGGCGGCGAACACGCCCCCAAACAGCACGCTGACCGCACCTCCCCACAGCAAAACTTCCTGCGCATGCGGCGCGGATTCCAGCCATGGAGTGGCGGTGCGCAACCGGAGCATCAACATGACGGTCGCGGTCGGAAAAACAATGAACACGAAAGCGGCGATACCCGGTTGAGCTTCGCGGGCAATGGCAGAAATCCAGCCGTGCAACGGTGTAACACCCATCCACAGCGCGAAGCCGCCTGCCGCCAACAATGCCAACTGGATGGCAATTGCCGGGGTGTTGGCTGTCCCGTGGAATTGGTCAAGTTGGTGGGCGAAAAGCAAGAAGAGCGGCACTGCCAGCGTGAACATCACCAAAAATCGCTGTGCCGCTCGCACCGACCCCAACCGTCCACCCTGAACCACAAATACGGTCAGCAGCATCGCAATTTCTATCAACAGAGCGGCGAACCCCAGATGCATAATCGCCGTTGCCAGCCCCAATATTGCTACCACAACCAATCCCATCGGAAAAAATGTCCATCCCTGCGGTACTGCCAGCGATAGCGCAAACAACCCCGCCAATGCCAACAGCATCAGCGCCAGCGTGTCTGTCCACAGTGCATCGGTCAGCAGGGAGCGTCCCAGCAGGGTAATGTTGCCGGCGGGGGGGAATCGCAGTACCAAAAATGCCCCGCCGAGCGCCAATAGCAGCGCCAGCCATCCGCCCACGCGCCATCGACGCAGCAGATAGATTAGCGGAATGAAAAATAGCGGGCTGACCAGCGCCAGCCCCGAAGATAATGCACCGCTCAAAAATCTTCCTCCGTTTCGCCGCTGCGAATGATAGCCAAATATCCCACCGCCAGCGCCAGCAACAAATTCACCGCGCCCCACAGCCAAACCATCAGCAAACTACCTTCCAGCGTGGTATACCACAATTCAAATCCGGTGATAGCCGTGAGCAAGCCCTGTCCCACCTTTAAAGGATTTTCAGATAGTGTGAGCACGGTCGCACCGACCAGCACCAGCCAATAAACGCCGATAGCGGCGGCTCCGGGTAATTCGCCGATGGGGTACGTTTGTGCCAGCGATACCGCGGTCACCATTAGCAGCAACGTGACCAGCAGTCGGAATACCCTGCCGGGGGGAAAAACTTCTCCACCGACCAGCCGTGTGCCCATCAACGCTTTGATGCCGTGCGCAGAAATGGTGAGACGATGGCGCCATCCGGCTTGCCGTGCGGAGAGATAGAGCATCAACCCGATGAACAACCCGACCAGCACTTTGGCGGCGGCAATCTCCGGACGCACAACATGAACTAACCCTGCTCCCAAGGCGAGATACTGAACCACCAGCGCCGCCACAGACACGCGCCAATCGCGCACCAGCAAGATAAGACTGCCCGTTAAAAAAAATATCAGCGTGGAATATTCCAGCGGAAACGCGCGTAAAAATGCGAAAACATCAGCCAGAGATGGAAAAATCATCGTAAAATTACCACCAAAATGCCGACCAGCGTCAGCAGAAATGCCCATCCGAAATAATGTGCGCCTTCAAAAGCGGCTTTGAGCCGCAGGGTTTGCGTTTCGATGGCGCGCCCCCACGGACGGATGGTTGCCCATAGCCAATCCAATTGCAACACCGCTTCCAGCACGGTGGGCGACAATGACAATCGACGCATCAGATATGGTTGCCCATATCCCGCGCCGATGGCGATGACCCACACCAGCGCCAAATTTAACAATACCGACGATACCATCGGACTGCCCAATCCCTCAAATGGAATGCCCGTAATAATGTTGAATGTGATTCCCGCCAATCCCGGCAGCAAAAAAGGGATGGTCAACATTAGGGCGGTTAATAATGCCGTTTCACGCTGGTCGTGTCCCGCCAGCAGTTCTTTCCAATAATGATACAGCGCCGAAAAGCCGAGACCTTCCGCCAACAGCACCAGCGCGAAAATACCGGTTCGGGAAGATTGCAACAGGTCGGTATACAAATTTAAATGTGCCACCCAGCCGAAGGTGAACGGAAACCCGGCGATGGTCAATGTTGCCAGAATCGGTGCAGCATAAATCCACAGCCAGTGACGTTCCAAAAAATTGGGACGCCCCACGTTTGGCGTGAGCCACAGCGCCCCCAACGCCAGCGTGTATCCCAATCCCAGCGCGATTGCCACACTGGCGGTAACGGGGGCAAACAGTAAAATCAACCCCGGTTGCGTGATGCTCATTCGCAGCAATTTTATGTGGGTCGATTCTCCATTGCCGAGCCACACCAGCAGCGCGTTGAGCAGAGTTGTGACCCCCACCAAAACCTGCGTGACCAGCGGCGCGGACACGGGCAAAAAACGTGCGGCAGTATACACCCCGATAGCGGTACTCAATGCGGTCCAAATCATCGCTTCGGTGGGGGGTGAATCCATTTTTCCCCATGCAGAAACTTCCATAAAGGGTAACAGTGACAATCGGAGCCATAGTGCCAGCGAAAAAAGTGTGCTGCCGATGTCGGCGGTGGCGGGCAACGCCGCCAGCATCAACAAGCCGGTGGTGAGCACCGACAAAAATAATCGCGCCAGCGCCAGTGATGAATGGCGGTGTTTCAGCCAAAATAACGCGCCGAAAACATCAAACAGCAACAGCGCATCGCTAAACCCAATCCCGTTCGCCGCCACAAAAACAACAGCAGTTGCGCCAGCCAGCGCCAGCAGTGTCACATGGTCGGCGAATTGTCGTCCCCAAAATCCGGCAATCAGCAATAATACCGGCACAAACAAAAAGGCGGTGCTCATCCCATCCATGCGCACGGTAATGCCATCGCCCGTGCCCCACGGGGCAATCACCCGCGGTGCGCCGGTGAACGCATCTGTCAACCGCAGCGAAATTCGCCCTGCCAGCATCCCAAAAACCAGCGCAGCAATCGCCAGTCCGACAATCGATTTGCGTTCGGCGGTAAGTGTGGGTATAAATGTTTGTACCTGTTGCCAGCCCAGCAATCCAAATGCGCCGATGAAAAAAAGTAGGGCGGGTGTCAGCGGGAAAATCAGCATCGTATTCATAAGCACGCTATTTTAGCACAAGCCAAACCATGTTACGAATTGCGAAGGGTGAATTACCCATGCCAGACTATCCACCGGCACAAACCGTCGTTTCATCAGAAAACGTGACCGTGACAATTTGCCGCGCCCGTCCGATTCTCATCGGCGACCGCATCAACCCCAGCGGGCGAAAAACATATTCGGTACTCCGTGCGGGAGATTTTTCGCCGGTTCAGCGCGATGCCCGCACGCAGGTTTTGGCAGGCGCGGCAATGTTGGATGTCAATACGGGCGGGGTGGGGGATGAAGTTTCGCTGTTGCCGCAGGTGGTTCGCGCGGTGATGGACGCGGTGAACGTGCCGCTCTGTCTGGATTCGGCGAATCCGGCGGCGTTGGCGGCGGCGCTGAAGGTGTATCGCGGGCGGGCGCTCGTCAACTCCGTCAACGGGATGGCGGACTCGCTCGATGCGGTACTGCCGTTGGCGGCGGAATATGACGCGGCAGTGATTGCATTGTGTGTGGATGAAAACGGTATTCCCGCCACCACTGCCGCCACCCTCCGTATCGCTGATGCAATTTTGGCGCGGGCGGTGCAATCCGGATTGTCCCCCGCCGATGTTATTTTCGACCCGGTGGCGCTGCCGCTGAAAACCCATCCCCACCAATTGCCCCAAACGCTCAACGCGATGGCACGGCTGGCGGAAGTCTTCGGCGCAAATGTCACCATCGGAGTGCGAAATATCTCCTTTGGTATGGAAAATCGCGCCGAAATTGAACGTGATTTTCTGGCACGGGCGCTTGCGGCGGGAGTCACATGCCCGCTGGCAAATCCCGCCACGCCGGGGGGAATGGATATTCTTTCCACCCGAACGTAGGGGCAGCCCGATGTGTTTGCCCGTTGCGGGCAGACACGCAGGTCTGCCCCTACGTTCATTCAAAAAAGGAAAATTGTATGCCCATAAAAATTGCCATTGGCTCAAAAAACCCTGTCAAAATTGCCGCCGTGGAAACAATATTGCGGCAGGTTTATCCTGCGGCTGAATTTGTGGCGGTAGCTGTGCCAAGCGGTGTTCCCGAACAACCGTGGGGGGATGATGAAACAATCCGTGGCGCGGAGAATCGCGCGCGAGCAGCCGTATCTGCCATTTCCGCCGAGTTTGGGGTGGGGCTGGAAGGGGGCGTGAAAGAAACGTCGCTCGGCGTGCTGACCTGTGCATGGTGTGCCATCGTCAGTGCAGACGGACGGACGGGGGTCGGCGGGGGGTTGAATATGCTGTTGCCGCCATCGGTGGGGGAACAGTTGCGGCAAGGCGGCGAACTCGGACCGGCAATGGATGCGCTCTCCGGCGGACATAACACCAAACAGAAACAGGGTGCCGTCGGCATTTTAACCGGCGGACTTTCCAGCCGTCAGGCGGCGTATGAGCAGTTGGTGGCGCTCGCCGCCGCGCCGTTCGTTTCGGCGGAATTCTATCCCAAATAAGCAATGAGCATTATGCCGGTTGCTTTTTCTGTGCCGGGATTAAAGTAATGGTGCGGGCAATCGGCTTTAAAGGCAATGAAATTGCCGCTTTCAACGGTGAATTTTTCACTGTCCACTGTAATTTCAATCACCCCGTGTGTGACAAACACATATTCTTCCGGCACACCGTTATGCGGTTCTGCGGCAAGCGATGTACCCGGTTCGATTTCCACAAAATAGGTCTCAAATGGCCGTTCGGGGTCAAACAACACCATCGGAAAAACGGAATATCCTGCCGTTGTACCCGTGAGCGGCTTATTTTTTTTGAAGTTCTGCAACACAACTTCAGTGTGTTTTTCGCGCAATAAAGCCGTAAATGGTATGTGCAATCCGTTGGCAATTTTCCACAGGGTGGAAATAGTCGGGTTGGATTGTCCCGTTTCAATTTGGCGCAGCATGCTTTTGCTCACGCCGGTCAGATCTGATAATTTATCGAGACTGAGATTTCGCTCCTCCCGAATTTTCCGTAAATTGAAGGCAATTGATTCATGCATTGGTTTTTATAACACCCTTTTTGACGTTATAACGAACACGTTGTATAATATAACAATCATTCATACACTATACTGTATGAAAATCTTTTTTGCAAGCAGGTGTTCCCATGATTCAAAATCTTTTGCCGATGTTTACTTTTGTGTTTGTGACAACGTTTACGCCCGGTCCGAATAACATTTCCAGCGCATCAATGGGGATGATGTATGGATATTTTCGCACAGTGCGCTATTTGGCGGGCATTGCCGTCGGGTTCTTTTTTGTAATGCTGTTGAGTGCAACTGTTTCGTCCTTTCTACAGCAGATTGTTCCGGCCTTTGAGCCGGCATTGCGGTGGGTGGGCGCAGCTTACATTTTATATCTTGCTTATGGCACACTGAAAACCAGTTACACCTTCGATGAAAAAAACACCCGACCGCTGGGGTTTGGGAATGGATTATTGTTGCAAATACTGAATCCAAAAGTAATTGTGTATGGCTTGACGCTATTTTCTGCGTTTTTAGCACCCGTGACCCACCAACTGGTGTGGCTATTTCTCGCGGCGATATTGCTGGCAATGGTCGCATTCTGTGCCACCTCCACCTGGACATTTTTCGGCGCGAGCATCCGCACGTATTTGAGCAATGCTCGTGTGAAACGCGCCATTAATGCCGCGCTGGCACTGCTGCTGATTTACACTGCGCTGGAACTCTCCGGTGCGGCATCTTTGTTCCATTAGGTTGAATCACACTATTCTATTTTGGAAAGTTGTGTTATCATATTTAGAAACAATTAACCCAAAATAGAAAGAGACATTGTGACCATAGCCACCGACGAAAAAGAAATTGCCGCCCTGCGCAAAGCGGGGCGTGTTGTCGCGCAAACCATCGCCGAAATGCGCGCTGCCGTTGAACCCGGTATCTCCACTGCCGAACTGGATGCCATCGGCGAGGCGTGCATGCGGCGGTACGGGGCGCAATCCGCGCCGAAACTGGTGTACAATTTTCCCGGCGCAACCTGTTTGAGCGTGAATGACGGTACGGTGCATGGCGTGCCAAATGATACGCCGCTCCAACCCGGCGATGTATTGACCATTGATGTGACGGTGGAGTTGAACGGGTTTATGGCTGATGCCGCTATCACCGTGCAGGTGCCACCGGAAACGCCCGATGCCCAGAAACTCATCGCCGTGACCCGCACCGCGCTGGCGAAGGCGCTGCACGCCGCGCGTGCCGGTGCGCCCATCAACGCCGTCGGGCGGGCGGTGGAACGGGAAGTCCGTATGAACCGGTTCACGGTGATTCCGCAACTGACCGGGCATGGCGTAGGTCGCACCATCCATGAAGACCCCACCGTACCGAATTTTTTCCATCCGCGGTATAACCAGAAGTTGACCGATGGCATGGTGGTTGCCATTGAGCCAATTATTTCGGCGGGGAATGGCAAAATTATCACCGAAGACGATGGCTGGACCATCAACACGGCGGATGGCGCACTGAGCGCCCATTTTGAACATACCGTCATCATCACTCCGGATGAGCCGATTATCCTGACCCGGCTTTCGGAAAATGGTGATAACGTCAGTTCGGGATAATGTTTTTCAGTCCACGGATGGAACGGATTTCCACAGATTCACATCATAATGACTTGTGGGTACAGAAAAACAAAAAATCAGTGTATGTCTGGGTTAATCTGCGGACTATTTTTGGGACTGTTTGAGTAGTCTTTTGCTTATCTCTAATTCAGGTTGATAGATAAATTTGGAGGAAATTATGACAGCTTTGCGTCCCAGCGCGCGCCGATTTCAGCAAATTTTAGCCGAACGCGGCTATCAAAATGAAGTGATTGAATTTCAGGATACCACCCGCACCGCCGCCGATGCCGCCGCCGCACTGGGGTGTGATGTAGCGCAGATTGTGAAGTCCCTGATTTTTAAAACCCGAAAAACCGGGCAGCCCGTGCTGGTACTCGCCAGCGGAAGAAATCGGGTGGACACCAAGAAAATCCAAACAAAATTGGGCGAAAAACTGGGCAAAGCCGATGCAGATTTTGTGCGCGAACACACCGGATTTGTCATTGGCGGTGTGCCGCCGTTGGGGCACACCAGCCGGATGGAAACATTTTTGGACGAAGATTTCCTGCAATTCGACACCATCTGGGCAGCAGCGGGAACACCGTATGCCATCTTTCGGCTTACGCCTGCGGAATTGCAGGAAATGACCGGCGGCACGGTGGCGGATGTGAAAAATGAAGCGTGATACGTAAACTGTCATTGTGAGGCATGCATCGCCGAGGTTGAAAATGCCCGAACGGGTGCAATCTCCGTGTTGCGTGTTGTGTGATATGTGAGATTGGCGATTAGAGATTCTGCCCCTCCCCAGCCTTCCCCCTATCAGGGGGAGCAACTGTCTGTCCCCTCAAATGGGCATATAATGCAAAATAGATGAGAATTGACCGCTCCCAATGCCGGCGTGTTTATTGCGTGTTCGATGGTTTTTGGTATAATAGCCGGCAAATAGGCATCTATTTTGCAGGTGTTTTTCCGCGTGGGGAAGTGTCGGAATTGGCAGACGAGCGTGATTTAGGATCACGTGCCGCGAGGCGTGCGGGTTCGAGTCCCGC
>CAYZQQ010000113.1:0-9171 GCA_964480075.1 uncultured Anaerolineaceae bacterium | reverse complement strand
AGTCATTGTTCGTCACTCGTTCAAGCGCCACCGGAATGATGGCATCCAGCAGGTCATCATACTGATGTGTACCCAGCCGGGCGATGACCGCGGCTTTGATGGTGGCGGTCAAAGTGTCGGTGGGGGTGGTCGGGGGCGGAGTTGGCGCGGGGGGCGATGAAAACGACATATTCGGCGCGAGGGCGAAACGGGGCATCCCGTTAGCAGATGGGGGAGCGCTGCGTTCTTTTACCCGTTTGAGCTTGATGGTCAGCGAAATGGCTTTGTCCATCGCCAAATCGGTCAGCACTACATCATCGTCAATTTCAATCTCGGTGATGCCTTGCGCGTGCATTTCTTCAATATCGCGCTCGGTGAAAAAGGTTTTCATCGCCTGCCTCCCTATACGTCGCGCCCTTCTAAAGCTTCAACTGCGGCAATGGCGGCGGCTTTGGCAGTTTGCATTTCTGCTTCGGTGCCGCTCATCCACATTCTACCAAATCGTCCCACCGATGATACGTGAATCAGTTTGATGCTGGCGCGTTTTTCGGCTTCGTTGGCGGCAATATTGATATATGCCGCCGGTGCGACTTCCAGCACCAGCAGGGTTTCGCCGGGAACGAGCATACTCCCCCGCCGAAAACGGTTCAGCAATTGCGCCTGATACGGGTCAACATTGGTTATCAACTGCACGGATGCCAATTTGGGGCGAATACGGTCTTCCGGTTTCAGCCCCAGCCGAGTGAGCACCATTTCGCCCGCTTGGATGACGGCTTGTTGCGAATGGGAATGAATTTCGAACATCCCAAATTCGCGCTCGACAATTTGCGCACCGGGGCGGGCTTCGGTGGATTTTACGGCAATATCCACCAGCCGAAAAACCTCGTTGCCCGGGGCAACTTCAATATACAGCGATGCCATCCCTTCGACCATCAGGTCGCCCTGGGTTACCGTGCCGACAAAACCGGCATATTGGGGTTGGGTGCGGTTAAGGTAGCAATACGTTCGCAGTTGAAAATTTCTGTCTGCCATAATAGTCCTTTGGGTATTGATTCAAGGTTGAGTGATTTTTTTGTTTTTCGCTATTATTTCGTATCCCAATCAGCCGGATACGTGACATAGAAAACTTTGGCATAACTCGGCGAGCCGAAGAAGATGTTGCTCCCCTTCGGGATGAAAATGACATCGCCGGGATTGCCGATGACGACCTGATTGCCCATCCGAATTTCTAACTGCCCGTCAATGACGAAATCAATCTCGTCATAATTGAGCGTCCATGGGAACGAGCCTTTTTCCCACGTCATAAATCCGGCTGCTATTGGCGAGCCGTGTTCGGCGGTGATGATGTCGGTGACGTGGATATTCATTTCGGGATGTCCCACATCGAAGGCAAACGGTTCCAACCGTACCGCTTTGGCTTTGATCAATTCGAGTGGTTTGCCGGGACGCGCTTCTTTATTCAGCAGTTTGGGCAGTGGGCGCCCCACCGTGTCCGCGTCCCCTTCGCGGTGAATCTGCACGCTCAATTCGCGGGCAACATCCAACGCTTCGGGGGTGATGCGGTCATCGGGCGATAGCAATAGATACTGACACCCTTCTTCTGCCAAACGGCGAATGTCGGCGGCGGAGAAAAACTCTCTCACAGCCAACCCCCTTTGAATAGTGAAAATGTGATCTGATTTCATAATCTACAGTTCAATTTTTCACTATTTGTTTTTCACTGTTCACTATTTTTTAGGGTTGCCTTTGCTTTCGTGCGGCAGAATCATTTCTACATCACCGTGGGGACGCGGGATCACATGCACGCTGACCAGTTCGCCGACGCGTTTGGCTGCTGCGGCGCCGGCATCGGTAGCGGCTTTTACCGCGCCGACATCGCCGCGCACCATGACGGTTACAAATCCACCACCGATGTATTCGCTGCCGATGAGTTTGACATTGGCGGCTTTAACCATCGCGTCTGCGGCTTCAATGGAACCGACCAGCCCTTTGGTTTCGACCATACCGAGGGCAATCATTTGAATATCCATTTAAAGTTCTCCTTTTTTAAGTACGAAAATTCGATTGTTTCCGGTAAATGAAAACTATTTTTGATGTTTCAAAACTTCTTCGATGACAGCGCGCACCACTTTCTCTACGTCTGCGGTGCTTGCGGCGGGCGTGGCGCTGTGGTTGCCATTGTGGGGATGCGCGTCAATGAGCGCGGCGGCGGGTGGTGGCGTGGTTTGATATGCCAGTCGTTTGATGTTCAGCAGGTGAGTGGTGGTGATATTGTCACCGGTGATAGCGCCGCCGATACCGCCGGAGCCGAGGGTCATCGAAGGTGCCAAATCTGTCGTGCCGCCCACCGAGCCGAGGGTTGCCATCGTGTTGACCAAAATGCGGAATACCGGTTTTTGCAAACCATATTCCATGATGACCTTTTCATCACGGGCGTGAATGGCAATCGAATGCCCGCGCCCGCCGAAGTTTATCATCTGCAAGCTGCGCTGACACCCTGCTTCCCAGCCGTCTTCTTCAAACCAGCCCAGCACGGTGGTCAGTTTTTCGCGGGAGAGGGGTTCATCTTTCCCGACTTTTGTCAACGGAGCCACCAGAATTCGCGCCGAAGCCGGCACGGTGATGCCCGCCATTTTCGCCAGCGTTTGTGGCGTTTGTCCCACCGAGGCGGCATTAATCCCGCCGTTGGGGGTGAATAACGTTTTCGCCAGTGCGTCAGCCTGTTCCGACGAAACCCAATATGCGCCCCATGCTTCCATCTCACGGCGTAATTGCGCTGCAATCGGTTTATCAGCGATGACGGATTGTTCGGTGGCGCAAATGACCGAATTATCAAAGGCTTTGCTGGACACAATATATTTTGCGGCTAATTTTATATCGGCGCTGCGATCCACATAACACGGTACGTTTCCGGGTCCGACACCGTACGCCGGTTTGCCCATACTGTGCGCCACGCGCACCATGTCGGAACCGCCGGTGGCTAAAATGACCGACGTGCGTTTGTGTCCCATCAGTTCATGCGTGCCGGGCAGGGTAATGTTGGTCATCGCGCTGATGAGCCCTTTGGGCATGCCCGCTTTTTCGCCGGCTTCCGCCATCACCCGCAACGTTTCATTGGCGCATTTTACCGCAGAGGGATGCGGCGCATGCACGATGGCGTTGCGGGCTTTCACGGCGATGAGCGTTTTGTGCATCACCGTGCTGGTGGGGTTGGTGCGCGGACTGAGCGCCACAACCACGCCCATCGGCCAGCCAATTTCAATGATTTTGTGGGCTTCATCGTGGCGCAACACGCCCACGGTTTTGATGCCTCTGATGTATTCCCACGTCATTTTGCTGCCGACATGGTTTTTCAACGTTTTATGCTCCGGGATGCCGTAACTGGTTTCTTCCACCGCTAGTTTCCCCAACCGCGCCGCTTCACGATATGCGGCTTCTGCCATAGCGGCGCAAATTTTATCCACCTGTTCTTGGCTAAAGTGGAAAAATTCCTGCTGGGCGGCATAGGCATTCAGAACCAGCGTGCGCGCTTCCTGAATGGATTGTAGATCTTTGTCGAATTGTTCCATCGTTCCTCCGAGTGTTGGAGATTGGTTGATTGGTGCTTCCGTCGCCAATTTCTAATAACCTTAGTTCGGGATAAGATTTTTAGTCCACAGATGGACACGGATTTTCACTGATAATCACAGAAAAATAAAAAATCAGTGTGTATCAGTGTAAATCTGTGGACTGTTTTTATCTCATTTGCGCATAGTTTTATTTATCCTGAATTCAGGTTAATAGTTCATCGGACTGCCTGCCACATCCAGCACGGCATTGCGGAAAGCGTCGCAGGCGGCTTTGCAGCCACTCTGGCTTCCGGTGAGCAATCCGCCGGAGAAATTTGTTTCCGATGGCGGTTCCCACCACACTTTCAATTCGACAGCGGCGGCTTTGAGCGCGGCGTCCAGCCCGACGGTGGCTTCAAGCGGGCAGGCAATCAGATACGCCAGCGGTGCACCCACCGGCACGCCCGCTTCTTTGGAAAGGTAGCTGCCGGAACTGGAAATTGTGTGCGCGAAAAACGTATTGTCGCCCGCGTCGTTGGCGGTGTAAAACCACGCTTCATTTTCCGCGTAATCGATGGTGGCGTTCAGCGCGGCGCGCACTTCCGAAGGGCTGGCTCCGGCGAATATGGCAATCACTTCTCCGGACAACGGTCCCGATGCGTGCCCGGAACCGGCGTAAAACGATTTGGCATACACCACTTCCACTGCGGCGGCTTTGGTGCCTTCGTCAATTGCCACATACAGCGAGTCGTCAATGTCGCAGGTAATCAGTCCCAAACTGCGCTGGTCGGGGCGAAGGGATAGCTTTTCCGCAAAGCGTCTGTCCACATTGGGTATCAATCGCACCGAAAGGATATTCGGTTTGACAGGAGATAATAGTGCCATAAAGACCCTGTTTTTGCAATTTGACGGCAAGTATGTTGCCGGTAATCACGAATAAAACGAATGGACGAATATCCCGAATGGATAATTCGATAAATTTGAAAATTCGTGGCATTTGTGATGAAATTCTATAGATTTTTCTCTGTCAACTTCAAATCGACACCGCTGGTTTGATACTGCATCATCTTTTGAATCAATTGCACGGCGAACGCGCCCGCTTCCAGCGGATTGAATCCGCCGTCGTAAATATTGCAGATGGCATCGCGGTGCGCGTCGGTTGAATTTGGCTGCGGGCGGTAGCCCAGATAGATGCTCATACTTTCGGCGCGCGCCAGTCCGGGGCGTTCGCCGATGAGGATGGCGCAGACTTTCGCGTCCACAATGGCGTTCACATCATTCAGCAATCCCACACGGGCATTTTGCACGAAAAAGACCGTCCCCATCGAAAGCCCCGCCGCGTCCAAACCCTGCTTCAGCACCGGCAGAATTTTGGGCAAATTGTGGTCAATCGCCGCGCCGCTAAGTCCGTCCCCGATGAAAATTTGCACATCGGGATTTTTGACGCATCGCTCGCGCAGAATTTTCCGCGATTCTTCCGACAGCACCCGCCCCAAATCGGGACGCTTCAGATATTCCTGCCGGCCGCGTGCCTGACTTTGTACCGTGAAAATGCCCAATTCTGCCAGCATGGATTCATCCACCGGGTGAAATAGCGCGTCCTGCGTCACGCCGTGGTCGGCTTGAAAAAGCAGGCTGGCGCGTGTGCGCGGACGCGGCCCGGCTCGCCCCACGCCGATGCGGGTGGGCGTGGTTGCCATCAACGCCGAAACTGCGTCCGGTTGCGCTGCGTGCTGCACGCCGGGCGTTTTTCGCGCCTCGGCAGTGGTTGGGTCGGGCAGGTCGATGACAAGCTCATCATCGGTGGGCGGCGCGGACGCAATGGGTGGGGTATGGGGGGACTCGCTATTTGATTGGGCGTTGATTTCGGCTAAAACAGCCTCAACAATGGCTTGAATGTCTTTTTCTTGCATAGTTTTTTTGCCTAATTAGCGTGTTATTTTGTTATCCTCGCGGCAATATAGCCCATGCGCCCAAAGCCAACAACCCGACACCACCAATGCGCATCCAATTTAAGGGAATGGATTCGCCACCGGTTAAGCCGAAGGTATCTATGACAATACCCATGACCATTTGCCCCGCAATAATTGCAGATAGTCCGGCCGCGATGCCTATTTTGGGCAAAGAAAAGGCAATGCCGGTAATGACACCAATACCGAGAATTCCCGCGACCATGATAATGCCTAGTGTTGGCATTTGCAATGCCGAAAAAGAGAATCCATCTTGTCGAAAATAAATCACAATTAAAACCAATCCAGCAAAGGTTCCGGCCGCTATATTGACCAGCAACCCTGTCAGTGTTGCCCCCGTAATTTTTCCGGCGGCGCTATTTAATGAAGATTGAACACCTACTGCCAAGCCGCTAAAAACTGCCACAGTAAGTGCTATTAAAACCGATTTTTGCATATCAATCCTTTGTATCTATTCAGTTACACAGAGTTTCGCGGAGAAAATACAGAGATACACTGAGAAAACCAAATGTTACCACAAAAAATCTCTGTGGCCTCTGTGAAAACTCCGTGTTTCTCTGTGTTCCGGTGTATATCCTGAATAGTTACAATCCTTTTTTATGGTTACCCACGAGTCAAAAACACCGTCGGGTCGCCCGCTTTTTCAGTGAGCCGTCCGTCGCGCAGCAGCCCCATCGATTCCAGCCACGTTTCAAATTCCGGCAGCGGGCGCAGGTCAAACGTTTGCCGCAATGAGGGCGTGTCGTGGTAGCTGGTAGTTTGATACGCCAGCATCACATCATCGCCCATCGGCACGGCCATAAAATAGTTGCACCCCGCCGCCGTGAGCTGAACCGCCAACGATTCAATATCGTTTTGCGTGGCACGGGCGTGATTGGTATAGCAGGCATCCACGCCCATCGGAATGCCGGTCAGTTTGCCCATAAAATGGTCTTCCAGCCCGGCGCGGGCAATCTGCCCCGCATCGTACAGATATTCCGGCCCGATGAATCCGACCACGGTGTTGACCTGATACGGGTGATAGCGTTTCGCCAGCCCGTAAATTCGCGCTTCCAGCGTGAGCTGGTCCCAGCTGTGGTGCGCATTCGCCGACAGCGCCGAGCCTTGCCCCGTTTCAAAATACATAAAATCGGGGCCGGTGGGCCAGCAATATTTTTTCGCCAGCGCCGCCGCCTCATCGAGCATACCCACATCCACCCCGAAACTTTCGTTGGCTTTTTGCGTGCCCGCCAAACTTTGGAACACCAGCCCGACCGGTGCGCCCTGCTGCATGGCCTGCATTTGGGTGGTCACGTGTGCCAGCACGCAGTTTTGGGTGGGGATTTCCCACTCGCGGATAACGCCATACGTCATTTCCAGCAGGCGGGCGGTACTGCTCAAACTATCATCGACGGGATTAATGCCGATGACCGCATCGCCGGAACCGTATGACAGCCCTTCGTAAATCTCGGCGCGAATGCCTTCCGGGTTGTCGGTGGGGTGATTCGGTTGCAGGCGGCTGGCGAGTGTGCCGGGCAATCCGGCGGTGTTGGCGCAATGTGCGGTCACGCGGATTTTTTTTGCGGCGTAAATCAGGTCGAGGTTCGACATCAGCTTCGTCACCGCGGCGACCATCTCGCCGGTCAGGGCGTTGCTCACCCGCCGAATCCGGTCGCCGGTGGTGCTGTCCGCCAGCAGCCATTCGCGGAACTCTCCCACTGTCCAGCCCTTAATTTCATTATAGATGGTCTCGTTGACAGCCGCGTCAATCACCCGCGAAACCTCATCCTGTTCCACCGGCACGGCGGGGTTCTGGCGCAAAATCTCCAGCGGAACTTCCGCCAGCACATATTTCGCCGCCACCCGCTCCGAAACGGATTCGGCGGCGACACCCGCCAGCTCATCGCCCGATTTCGGCTCGTTCGCTTTGCCCATCAACTCGCGGATATCGCGGAATTCGTATATTTTTCCAAAAAGTTTGGTCCGTAATAGCATAGATTTTCCTACGGAAAATGGAGATTGGTTGTTGGCGATTTGAGATTGAGGGCTTCAAGAATTACCAATCGCCAATCACCAATCTCACCCATAAAACACCAGCGTTTTCACGCTGAGCGGCACAACGCGGCCATCCAGCAGCGGACGGCCAATGTCCACAAAATCGCCTTCGCGCAGGCCAACCTGGTCAATCACCAGCAGGGGACGGCCACCGGGCAGCAGACTTTTCAGCGTTTGCCCCAGCGCGCGAGCATAATCGTTATCGGTAATGATGATGAACGGCTGGCGGGCGGGCAAGTGCGCCTCGGCAAAATCGGCTAACCCGCGCCCCAACTCGGTGAGCGAATTATAATCCATCTGCCACACAATTTCAACCGCCACCGCGAAATTTCCCGCCCCCGGCGACACATCCCAGCGCGTCACCGCCTGCGTCATCGCTCCCGCCACCATCCCCGCCGACAGCGGCGCACCTCCCCAGCGCGGACGCACCACCGGCACATTCCGCAGGGGTAGGGTGTCATCATCCACCCAAATCGTACTGCCGCTCAGCGACACCGTTTGCGAACTTGCGCCCAACACCGTGGCGCGCATCGTCTCTTGCGGCTGGCGGATAGTGAAGCTCGCCAGCGCGGGGTGTTCGCGTAGTGATTGCGCCAGCAGCGGACCGACATCTCCGTGAATAGCCACATCGGCGACGGTGTTCAGCAGCGCAGGGCGGTAAAAAACCTGCCCAATTCCGCCGGAAAAAAACAGCACCGTGCCATCCGCCGGAACGGGGGTCGGCGGGGTGAGCATCAATTTTTCCGCCAGCGCATCGCTTGTGCCGTGCATCAAATGGATGGTCAAATCTGCCATCGCATCCGTAAAACGGCGCAATTCCGCCAGCGTCGGGTGCTCATCAATTTCTATGGGGGATTGAATCGCCTGCAAAATATGGCGCGCCGGTTCGGCGATGCGGGTGACGCGCCCCGAATCGGAATCGAGTTGTAAAATTCTGCCGCCGAAATTCATGGCTGCCGTGGCGAGCAATTCGCCCTGCCGGAACACCGCGCTGTTCGCCGACCCGCCGCCAATATCGATATTGGTCACGGTGCAAAAATGCTCGCGCGAATATGCCGCCGCCCCCGACCCGCGTCCGGAAATCATCGACTCCAAATGCGGTCCGGCGACCGTCACCACAAAATCGCCCGCCAGCGCCGAGACTGCCGTCAGCACCGCATCGGCGTTCTTCTTTTTCGCCGTCTCGCCGGTGATGATGGCCGCGCCCGTGTCCACCTCAGCGGGAGAAATGCCCGCGTGGGCGTATTCGGCGCGCAAAATAGCTTCCAACGCGGGGGCGTCCACCGTGTCATCAGAAACCAGCGGTGTGAAATGCACGTCACTGCGGTACAGCACGGTTTTATCCACAATCGCCGCCGGACGGGGATGGTTGCTCTGCCGCGTGCCGCCATCCAGCGTCAACCGCGAAAAAACCAGTTGGGTGGTCGAAGTGCCAATATCAATGCCCACGCTGATTAAGCTGCGGATATTTTTTGCCATATCGTGTTGCCTCGGTCTCCGGTCAAATAATCAATAATTTTTTGTACCCATGGTGTACATTCTGCAGCAATTCCCGGTGTGAACCGGCTGCAAAGTGGCTGATAGAACACAGATTGCACAGATTACGCTGATTTTCACCGATTTTTTACTTTTATCCGAGC
>CAYZQQ010000112.1:0-9188 GCA_964480075.1 uncultured Anaerolineaceae bacterium | reverse complement strand
ATGTTGCGCCGAAAATGTAACGGGGCTCAAGCACACCACCGAAGCTACGGATGTCTTCGGACATGGTAGGGGAGCGTTCTGTAGGAGAAACGAGCGGTACCGAGAGGAGCCGGTGCGGCCTACAGAAGTGAGAATGTTGGTATGAGTAGCGAGAGATATGTGAGAAACATATCCGCCGTAAGTCTAAGGTTTCCGACGGAAGGTTAATCCGCGTCGGGTTAGTCGGGCCTAAGCCGAGGCCGGAAGGCGTAGGCGATGGACAACAGGTTAATATTCCTGTACCACCGATCTGGAGTGAAGGCGTGACGCAGAAGGGTAGGTCAGCCGGGGGATGGAGATGCCCGGTGCCGAGCTTGTAGGGCGAGGAACCACACAGGGAAATCCGTGTGGGGAGTCTGAGGGGCTGTAGGCGGAGCCGTAAGGCCGGAAGTGACTGAGCCCAAGCTGCCGAGAAAAGCGTCTAAGCGGTGAAGGAGTGGTGACCGTACCGCAAACCGACACAGGTAGACGGGTAGAGAATACCAAGGCGATCGAGAGAACCCTCGTTAAGGAATTCGGCAAAATAGATCCGTAACTTAGGGAGAAGGATCGCCCTTGAGTGTGAAGGTTGTACGACTGGAGCATTCGGGGGCCGCAGAGAAAAGGCCCTGTCGACTGTTTAACAAAAACACAGGTCTCTGCAAACTCGCAAGAGGAAGTATAGGGGCTGACGCCTGCCCAGTGCCGGAAGGTTAAAAGGAGGGGTTAGGGGAGACCCAAAGCTCTGAATTGAAGCCCCGGTGAACGGCGGCCGTAACTATAACGGTCCTAAGGTAGCGAAATTCCTTGTCGGGTAAGTTCCGACCCGCACGAAAGGCGTAACGAACGGGGCACTGTCTCAACGAGGGACTCGGCGAAATTGAACTGTGCGTGAAGATGCGCACTACCTGCAGCAGGACAAAAAGACCCCGTGGAGCTTTACTGTAGCTTGACATTGAGTTAGGGACAAACTTGTGTAGGATAGCTGGGAGACTGAGAAGCTGGCACGCCAGTGTCGGTGGAGTCGATGTTGAAATACCAGCCTGGTTTGTTTTTGGCCCTAACGTGTTTCCGTGATCCGGAATGCGGACAGTGTCAGGTGGGCAGTTTGACTGGGGCGGTCGCCTCCTAAAGAGTAGCGGAGGCGCCCAAAGGTTCCCTCAGGCTGAATGGAAACCAGTCGGAGAGTGTAAAGGTAAAAGGGAGCTTGACTGCGAGAAGGACATTTCGAGCAGGGTCGAAAGACGGGCTTAGTGATCCCACTGACCTGAGTGGAAGGGCAGTGGCTTACCGGATAAAAGCTACCCCGGGGATAACAGGCTAGTCTTCCCCAAGAGTTCACATCGACGGGAAGGTTCGGCACCTCGATGTCGGCTCGTCACATCCTGGGGCTGGAGTAGGTCCCAAGGGTTGGGCTGTTCGCCCATTAAAGTGGTACGCGAGCTGGGTTCAGACCGTCGTGAGACAGGTCGGTCTCTATCCGCTGCAGGCGCAGGTGATTTGAGGAGAGCTGCCCCTAGTACGAGAGGACCGGGGTGGACTGACCGCTGGTGTACCGGTTGTTCCGCCAGGAGCATAGCCGGGTAGCTAAGTCGGGCACAGATAACCGCTGAAAGCATCTAAGTGGGAAACTGGCTTCGAGATGAGATCACCCATTCCTACGGGAAGTAAGACCACTAGCAGACGACTAGTTAGATAGGCGGCGGGTGTAAGCGCAGCAATGTGTTCAGCCAAGCCGTACTAATGGTCGAGGGTTTAACTACCGTAAGACGCGAGAGAAAGAGACTTCATCCTATTTGGTTTTTAGGGTTTTACGACCTGAAGAAGGTTTTATTGGTGATAGTAGCGGTGGGGGTACACCCGGACACATCCCGAACCCGGTAGTTAAGCCCACCCGCGCCGATGGTACTTGAGGGGCAGCCCTCTGGGAGAGTAGGTCATCGCCAACAAAACCTTCTTCCCCTTTTAAATGATAAACAACGTGTGCATTTTTGCAACCGTTGTTTTTTTTTTTTGCGTGGCAAAATTGACGCTATCACAACTTCGGTGTACAATGACAATTGTCATACAACTATACAACATGATGATTTGAGCGCCAATGTTAAAACGTAGCCCGTCACTTACCGAACAAACAAAAGCATACATTAAACAACGCATCGTTGACGACGAATTTGAAGAAGGACGCATTCCCTCCGAAACTTCCCTCGCAGAAGAACTGGGCGTGAGCCGCACCACCGTCCGTGATGCATTGAGCCGTCTGGAACTGGAAGGCATCATCTTCCGCAAACAAGGTGCGGGAACTTTTGTAAACGAACCCAGTTTACGCATTCGCACCCGTTTGGAAGAAATTTGGACTTACGAAGCCATGCTAGAAGCTCATGGCTACACTCCGTCCACCCGCATCATCAGTGCCGAAAAAATACTCGCCCCCAAATCTATCGCCCTTGAATTGAAATTGCCGGCTAAAACCGAACTGCTGGCAATTAAAAAACTCTTCTTCGCAGATGAGCAACCTGTGATCCTTGTTGAAAACTATATTCCCTTCAACCTGCTTCAAGCCCCATACGAATTAAAAATGTTTCACAGCCCGATATACCGCGTGCTTGCCGAGTTAACCCAACTCCACTTGGCATATTATGTCAGCGAAATTGTCCCGCTGGTACCCCAGCCGTGGCTGGCAGATAACTTAAAACTCAAACCCCGTACGGCACTTCTTTCATTCGATGAAATCGGCTATACCCAAGAAAATCAACCCATCTTAAAATCGTGTTCATATTTCAAAGATGATTTACTTCGGCTCCGATTGCTGCGCCGCGAAACCATTAAATAGCGGAGTTATTTCTCCGTATTTTTCATGTTTACGAAAGGAAGTTATTATGGTTGACCAAAATCTCATCAAAAATATTCAAGCCGATGTTGCTGCCCAACACGACGACATCATCAAATTTATGCGGGAAATTGTTGCCATTCCCAGCATGGATAGCCAACTGAAAGACGTGGGCGAGCGCATCGCCGCCGAAATGAAAAAACTGGGCTTCGATGAGGTCCGCTTCGACAAAATGGGCAACATCATGGGGCGCATGGGTTCCGGTGCAAAGGTGATGGTGTATGACAGCCATATCGACACCGTAGGCATTGGCGACCCCGATGCGTGGGATTGGGACCCGTTTGAAGGCAAGGTGGAAGACGGCGTGCTGTTCGCGCGCGGCGCATGCGATGAAAAAGGTTCCACGCCCGGTATGGTTTACGGGATTGCGCTGGCGAAAAAGTACGGACTGCTGGATGATATGACCCTCTGGTATTTTGGCAATATGGAAGAATGGTGCGATGGCATTGCCCCCAACACCTTTGTGGAAGTGGACCCCGGCGTCCGCCCCGATTATGTCGTCATCGGCGAACCGACCAAAATGAACGTTTATCGCGGGCATAAAGGCCGTTTGGAAATGAAAGTGACCGCCAAAGGCCGCAGTGCCCACGCCGCCAGCAACCATCTGGGCGATAACGCCATCTACAAAATGTTGCCGGTCATCGAAGGGATTTCCAAACTGGAACCGGAACTGGGCGACCACGAATTTTTGGGACACGGGAAAATCACCGTTTCCGATATGGAAGTGAAAACCCCGTCCATCAACGCTGTACCGGATGAATGCACCATTTTTATTGACCGTCGCATGACTTTTGGCGAAACCAAAGAAGGCGTGATGGCGCAGGTACGCGCGCTAATCCCCGAAGAATTTAAAAGCGATATTGTGCTGGAAGAATTATTCTATGAAGAACCGAGCTATACCGGCTTCGTTTTCCCGGTGGACAAATATTTCCCCGCCTGGGCATACGATGAAGGCCATCCGCTGGTGATGGCAGGACGCGAGGCGCGGGAAGCCATCGGCTTTGACCCGAAACCCGCCGGAAAATGGAATTTTTCCACCAACGGCGTTTACTGGGCGGGCAAAGCGAAAATTGCCGCCATCGGTTTTGGACCCGGCGACGAAGAAACCGCCCACACCGTCATGGACTCGGTGCGGCTGGAAGATGTGGTCAAAGCCACGGAATTTTATGCAACCCTGCCGGCGTTCTTGAAGTAATATTACACCCTCTCCCTAGCCCTCTCCCTTGAGGGAGAGAGGATTCATACCTCTCCCCATTTTAAGGGGAGGGGGTTGGGGAAGGGGTAAATCCAAATACCAAACACAGAAAGGAAAAATACCATGCAAACAGATTTGCGCGGAAGAGATATGATCACCACCCAGGAATGGAGTCGGGACGAAATCGACACCATCATCGATGTGGCGCTGGAACTGAAACGCGCCCGCGCGTTGGGCAAAGACCACGCCACCCTGCGCGATAAAGTGCTGGCAATGCTCTTTTTCTTCTCCAGCACCCGCACCCGCTCCAGCTTTGAGGCTGGAATCGCCCAGCTTGGCGGGCACGGCGCATTCGTTGACCATTCCACCACCCAAATCAGCCACGGCGATACCGCCAAAGAAATCGGCGAAATTTTTGGCCGCTATTACGATGGCATCGCCATTCGCCAGTGTGACTGGGGCATTGGCAACCAATATATCCGTGATGTGGCTGCCGCCAGCCGTGTGCCGGTGTTGAACATGCAATGCGAAGTGTACCACCCCTTCCAAATTCTGGCTGACCTGCTCACCATTATCGAGAAGAAAGGCGACCCGCGCGGCAAGACCATCGCCGTGAGTTACGCCTATGCCAGCAGCTACCAAAAACCGCTCAGCGTGCCGCAAAGCCTTATTTTGCTGATGAGCCGCTATGGGATGAACGTGCGGCTGGTGCGTCCGCCCGAGTTTAAATTGATGCCGGATATTGTCCGGCAGGCAAAGGACAATACCCAAAAGCACGGCGGCTCGTTTGAAGTGATGGACGATATGGATGCCGGGTTCAAAGACGCCGACATTGTGTACCCCAAAAGCTGGGGTTGCTGGATGACCACCGAAGATGAAGCCGAAAGCGTGGAAATCGGCAAAAAATACACCGACTGGATTGCCGATGAACGCCGCATGGCACTGGCAAAACCGGATGCAATTTATATGCACTGCCTCCCTGCCGACCGGGGTATTGAAGTTGCGGATGCGGTCATTGATGGACCCAACTCAGTGGTGTATGACGAAGCCGAAAACCGCCTGCATGTGCAAAAAGCCGTCATGGCGTTAACGATGCGATAAATAGTTAAGTATGTCAATTGTCAGTTTTCAAATGTTCACCGGACGGAAACTGATGACTGACAACTGACATACTGAAGACTAAACCGTACAAAGGAGTACACGTGACTATAATCCAAAAACTCGCAGTGGTTGCCATTGGCGGTAATTCACTCATTAAAGATAAACAACACAAAACCGTTCAAGACCAGTATAATGCGGCACACGAAACCTGCAAACACATTGTCGCGATGATGCAGGATGGGTGGAATGTCGCCATCGGGCACGGCAATGGACCGCAGGTCGGCTTCATTTTGCGCCGTTCGGAACTATCGGCGCACGAATTGCATGAAGTGCCGCTGGATGTCTGCGGCGCGGACACGCAGGGCGCCATTGGCTATGCTTTGCAGCAAAATTTACGCAATGAATTTAAGCGAGTCGGGTTGAAAAAACGCGCCGTGACCGTTGTAACCCAAGTTGAAGTTTCGGCGGATGACCCGGCTTTCCAAAATCCTACCAAACCCATTGGCTCGTTCATGGATGAAGAAATCGCCATACGGCGTAAAAGAAATGACGGCTGGGCGGTGGTGGAAGATGCCGGGCGCGGCTGGCGGCGAGTGGTTGCGTCCCCATTGCCCACCCGCATTGTGGAAGAAGATGCTGTGAAGGCGTTGTTAGAAGCCGGAATGGTGGTCATCACCGTGGGCGGGGGCGGTATCCCCGTGGTGGATGACGGCGCTGGCAACCTTAAAGGCACCGCCGCTGTGATTGACAAAGATTTCGCATCGTCGTTGCTGGCAACCCGTATCGGGGCAGATGTGTTCATCATCAGCACCGCCGTGGAAAAAGTGGCGCTCAATTTTGGCAAGCCCAACGAAACATGGCTGGATACCATCACTCTGGAAGAAGCGAAAGCCTATCTTGCCGAAGGCACCCATTTTGCCAAAGGGAGCATGGCGCCAAAGATGCAGGCAGTCATCAACTTTTTGGAAGCCGGTGGCGAAAAAGCCATCATCACCAACCCTGAAAATCTGGCGCGCGCCGTCCGCGGCGAAACCGGAACCCATATTGTTAAATAACGAATGACGAATAACGAATAGCGAGTGACGAATGACCATTGACCATATTCTCAGCTTGAAATGCACCATCTGCGGTGCAGAATATCAACCGGGTGATGTGGCGTATGTGTGCCCGCACCACGGCAGCGAAGGCATTCTGGATGTGCAGTACGATTACGATGCCATCGCCACGCGCATCACGCCGGAAACTCTGCGCCACAACCCCGACCCGACCATCTGGCGGTACAAACCGCTGTTGCCCGTGCGCGTCGAGTCGCCGGTGCCGCCGCTGTCGGTGGGGGGGACGCCCCTGTATCACACTCCCGCGCTGGCTGCGCAGCTTGAGCTGCGCCATCTGTGGGTGAAAGATGACGGTCGCCAGCCGACAGCATCTTTTAAAGACCGCGCCAGCGCCATTGCCGTGGTGAAAGCGCGTGAAATCGGCGCGGAGGTCATCACCACCGCCAGCACGGGGAATGCCGCCGCCGCGCTGAGCGGGCTGTGCGCCAGCGTCGGGCAGAAAAATGTTATCTTCGTGCCGGAATCCGCGCCGCAGGCGAAAATCGCCCAACTGCTCACCTTCGGCTCTACGGTGATGCTGGTGCAGGGCACGTATGATGATGCGTTTGATTTGTGCATGGAAGCCGCCGCCGAATATGACTGGTACAACCGCAACACGGGCTACAATCCCTACATGAGCGAAGGCAAAAAGACCGCCGGCTTTGAAATTTGCGAGCAATTGGACTGGCACGCCCCCGACCGCATTTTTGTCAGCGTGGGGGACGGCTGCATCATCGGCGGGATTCACAAAGGGTTAAAAGACCTGCTGGCGCTGGGCTGGATTGACCGGATGCCGAAAATAATGGGCGTGCAAGCCGCCGGAAGCGATTTTCTGTGGCAGGCGTGGCAAAATGGCGAAGATGTGCTCACCAAAAAACCTATTTCCGCCAATACCGTCGCCGACAGCATCAGCGCGGGGTTACCGCGTGACCGCATCAAAGCCATGCGCGCCGTCACCGAAACGGGCGGGGCGTTCATCCGCGTCAGCGACGATGAAATTTTGCATGCCATCCCCGATTTGGCACGGGGCAGCGGCGTGTTCGCCGAACCGGCGGGTGCAGCCGCTTTCGCCGGGCTGGTTGCCGCCGTGCGGGAGGGACTCGTGTCCGCAGATGAACGCATCGTGGTGTTGAACACCGGCAACGGGCTGAAAGATGTCGCCAGCGCGATGAAAGCCGTAGAAGCTATCGGCACGCGGGCACACCATGTCGCCCCGAATTTAGAAGCATTGAAAGAAGTTATGAATGCGGGGGAGAATAGTTTTTTCTTATAGGGGCGACCCGCGAGCCACCCCTACACATTATGCTTCCGATAAAAAGGAGAAATTATGTCAAAAATTGATTTAACCATTTATCCCGACCGGCTGGAACGTGCGGTGCGGCGGGCGCGGGAACGAAATATCATCATTCCCACCTTTAAACAGCAACGCAACCCCAATCTTATTCCCGATTCGGTTGTGTCGCAACTCAAAAATGTCGGGTTGTGGGATGTGAATCCGCTCAACCTGTTTCGCATCACATGGCACAACGAACCCGTTGCGCACGGTGGCGGTTTCGGCGGGGTGAATTATGTAGAATTTCCGACGGAACTGACCGGCACACCCGCCAAAATCGTGGCAATCGTCGGCAAATGGTTTCCGACCGGCGCGCACAAAGTTGGCGCGGCGTTTGGCTGTCTGGTTCCCCGTTTGGTGACCGGTCAATTCGACCCCAGCACCCAAAAAGCGGTCTGGCCGTCCACGGGGAATTATTGCCGCGGCGGCGCGTATGATTCCGCGCTGTTGGGCTGCCAGTCCATCGCCATTCTGCCGGAAGGCATGAGCCGTGAGCGGTTTGAATGGCTGGAAAATGTGGCGGGCGAAATCATCAAAACCCCCGGTACTGAAAGTAACGTGAAAGAAATTTTTGACAAATGCTGGGAACTGCGGCAATCCGGCGAAGATTTGGTCATTTTCAACCAGTTTGAAGAATACGGTAACCATCTGTGGCATTATGAAGTCACTGGTCATGCTATCACGGAATTGTTGGAACAAGTGATGGGCGCAAACGACGAGTTTGCCGGGTTTATCTCGGCCACCGGTTCCGCGGGGACCATTGCGGCGGGTGATTATCTGAAGGAGCAATTCCCTGCCGGCAAAATCGTCGCCAGCGAAGCCCTGCAATGCCCCACCCTGCTGCAAAACGGGTTCGGCGCGCACCGCATCGAAGGGATTGGCGACAAACATGTGCCGTGGATTCACAACGTCAAAAATACCGATATGGTGGTCGCGGTGGATGATGAAATCCCGGTCAACCTCATTCGGCTGTTCAACGAACCGGCGGGCAAGCGGTATCTCGCCTCGCAGGGTGTGCCGGAGTCGCTGGTGGACAATCTGAATTTGCTGGGCATTTCCGGCGCGAGCAATCTGGTGTCTGCCATTAAATTTGCCAAATATTATGAACTGGGCGAAGAGGATGTGGTCGTCACCGTGCTGACCGATTCGATGGAAATGTACGGCAGCCGTCTGGAAGAACTCACGGCTGAACGCGGCGAATTTTCAGACACCGACGCAGCCGTGGCATACCATCGCGACTTGCTCGGCTTGACCACCGATAATTTGCAGGAACTCAGCTATGCGGATCGCAAACGGGTGCATAATCTGAAATATTACACCTGGGTGGAACAACAGGGGAAGACATACGACGAAATTCAGGCGCAATGGTATGACCGGAATTATTGGAAGGACATCCGCAGCCATACCGATGAAATTGACGCCCTGATTGAAGAATTCAATGGCAAAGTCGGGTTGGTGAAATAGCGTTTTTTCGTTTTTCACAACGGGGACAGAGTAGAAAGAGCGTTGCCAATAATCTTTGAGAGCAAACCAATTGTAGAGACAGCCCATTGGGCTGTC
>CAYZQQ010000111.1:3498-9265 GCA_964480075.1 uncultured Anaerolineaceae bacterium | reverse complement strand
TAGGCTTGTCGATGGTTGCCTCGCTGGTATGGAGCATTAACGGGGAATGTTTGGCATACAACCAAAATCCAGCGCCGGGAGTGGTTATTGAACTGCGACTGCCCATCAGTCGCGTTGATACCGGGAGCACAATTTATGAATGAAACGATACGTGAAGTCGCCAGAGTATTAATTGCAGACGATGAGCCAACCAGCCGGTTTACACTGAAAGGAAAGTTGCTCGCCGAGCAATATACGCTTTCTTTTGCCGCCAACGGGCGCGAAGCGCTGGAAATGATCGACACGGTCAATCCGCACGTTGTTTTACTTGATGTAATGATGCCGGAAATAGATGGCTTTACCACATGTCGTCATATCAAAGAACATTCCCGTTGGAAGAACATTCCGGTGATTATGGTAACGGCATTGGATGACCGGGAAACACTGCGCGAGGGGTTTGAAGCAGGGGCGAATGATTTTGTCAGCAAATCTGCCAGCGCCATTGAGCTTCGCGCGCGCGTACGTTCGATGGTAAAAATTAAATATCAATATGATGAGTTGACCGAATTAATGCGACTGCGTGAAAATATGGCGAATATGGTGGCACACGATATGCGTAATCCACTGACCAGCATTTTGGGATACAGCCAGATGCTATCCAAAATGGAGCTCTCGCGCGCCGACGTGAAACTGTTTGCCGACAAAATTTACGCAGAAACACGCCGACTGAACGGATTTATCACCGATATGCTGCTGATGGCAAAAATGGAACATAATAAACTTACGCTCAATCGTGCCAACATCAGCGTAAAAAAGTTACTCCTCACCGCACAGGCACACCACCATGTCCTTGCTGAAGCAAAAGGGATGGCAGTGACGGTGGATATAGCAGAACACGACCCCTTCATCAATGCTGATGCCACTCTGTTCCAACGAGTTATTGACAATTTGGTTTCAAACGCGATAAAATATGCGCCTTCAGAAACTACGGTCACGCTGCAAGCCACCCCGCTTGCCCAAACAGATACCCCGCACACAGTACGCATCACTGTGGCAGATATGGGTCCCGGTATCCCCGATGAACAGAGAACTGCTGTTTTCGGCACATTTGATACCGGCACTACCTCTATCGAAGGCGTTACCCAAATTGGGTTGGGGTTGGCATTCACTAAAATAGTGGTTACAGCTCATGGTGGCGATATTTTTGTAGAAGATAACCAACCGCAAGGGGCGATTTTTGTAATTGAGGTATAATATGCAACCAGTATTTTCAAAACAGGTACCACTTTTGTGGTTAATGATTGCCGTAGGATTGGTGTCGCTCGTGGCATGCACCAATCCTACCATCGCTGCGCCGGAACGTAATTTACAGGAATCGATTCATTATTATATTTACGACCAACAACCCGTTAGCGGAGGTGCCTTTGTTGCGTGGGCAAATGCCAATTTGTCACAATATTCGACGCAGTCGGTACAAAAAGCCCTGTTTAAAGAGGGTCAACGACAAGCAAAAGAAGGGCATCCAAATGGGGTGGCGGCATTAAGTTTCGCCGACCAAGCATGGTCAAAAGAAAAAGCGTTGACTTTCAAACGTGACCGGTGGACAGCTCTGCAAAAACAAGCAACCAAAAACATACGCCAAACACCCTCTGGGACGTTGCAACTATGGCCCTCAAAGTAATCGGAAGTGCGGGGAAATTCCGGTAATTATACTGCACCGCGCCATAAATGAACATCGTCGGTTAAATGTCTGGTGGTGTGGGTCGGAGTGAACCCGTGTGTCTGCTCCGCCTCCTCGAATGATACTTTATGACGCAGATAAGTATATCAATTTACCGGTTCACAAAAACGGACGCTCTTTTGTTAAAAAGCGTCCTTCACCGTTAATGCATTGTGGAGTTAATTCCCCGTGGCTTGCCGCGGGGAGTATTTTTTCAGAGGTTTACGGGAGTTTTGCCGCTACTGCGGATGAGATGGTCGGTTTTGCAATTACAATCACCCGATGGCTATTATCGGTATACGGATAGCATGTTACCAGAGTAAGGCGTTCATCCATAGTGGGCATAATCCATTGAGCATTTTGCAGACGTTGTTCCGGTGGGGCGCCCCGTTCAGGTAAAATAAAACGGTCGGTAACGGTATAATGGTATATTCTGCCGTCGGCACGCAAAGCGATTTCATCGCCGGATTGCAGTTCCACAATATGCCGAAAGACCTCACCTTTGATGTTATGATGTCCCGACAGAACGACGTTGCTGCCATGTCCGGGCAGTGCGCTGTTAACGTGCCATCCGGCGGCATAATCGGGGACATTCCACACGCTGACGGTTTGCCCATCCTGCTGAATGACTGACCATGTGGTACGAGTGACAGGGGCGGTTAATCCAATTGCCGGAATGATGATTTCATCGGGCTGGCTTTGCGCAGGAACCAATGGCAACGGGGTGCTCTTGGGCGGCAACGCGGCTGCCGTCGGGGCGATGGTCGGAGAGGGGGTTGGCGAAATGCGCGTGGAAAGGGCTGTGGGGGTTTTGGCAACGGTGGGGACGGGGGACGGTGTGGGAGATGATATAATACCGGTCGCGGTGGGGAGTGGTACGGACGTTTTCACAACGGTCTGATTGCCAACGCTCACTTCAATTTGGCACGCGCCGGTCATACTTGCAATCAGTAATCCTATCAATATCAAAAACCCGTGCATTTTACAACGGGGGTAGCATGGCTTGTGTGTTTTCATAACGTTGTGGTGTACTTTGCCGAGCATACTTTATACCGGCATGCCGTCATTATCAGCCGTAGGTGCGGCACGTCGAGTAAGCCGGGTCAACTCTGATGAGGGGATATGTCGGATAACCTGTCCGCTGCAGGTTTCCACCAAATTTACAGCAACCTGCCCGGAGCGCTCATCAATGATAAACTCCGGGTAGGTATCGCTTGGGTGGGTCATCTGCATACCGGCAGATTGTTTAGTAGACATAATGTGTCCATTTGGCGTTACACACATTTTATAGCCGCATATTTCGACGGCGGATTTGGTCTTGGCGCAGTTTACCTTTTGCAATTTCCTTCGCCAAATCTTCAGGAGGAATTGTCCGTATCAGTTCGCCGCTATTGCCATCAATGATGCGCACAATGACTCGTTTTGTGTCATGGTCAACGCTAAATTCGGCGTAGGTGTTGTGCAAATTGTTCACTGTCGGCGGTGTTGGTTTATTCGGCTGTTGTTTTTGCCGAGTTGCCACCTCCACGGCGTTATTGGGCGCTTTGACGGTTCTAGTAGTCTTTTCCGCCTGTTGCTGCCAATACCGCTCGCGCATCGCCTCAGTTAAGGCTAGAGCTTGCTCTTGAGCATTGTTTACAGTTCCTTCAATCGGTTTTATGGGATCCATCCGTGTCACCCCCTTACTACATTATCCAAAAGAATTATAATTTTGTCCGGCTGAAAATGCTTGCATAGATTGAAATTGGTAAGTCATATTGATAAGTTGAGATTGGACGGCGGCATATTGGGTTCGTAACGCGCCCTCTCTCACCTTGAGGCGTTCTTGATAACTATTAATTTGATCATTTAAGGTGCTGAGTTGAGTGTCAAGATTATCTTTTGTATTGGCAATGATGGCACCGGTGCCGGTGTTATATTTGTCAAGTTCTGTATTGAGGTTGGCGAGCACATTATCAAACAGGTCTTGAACGCCGGTGAAATTGCTACTGAGTGCCGAGGTCAGTTTTGAGCTGTCGGATAGCGCAAATTTACCATTTGCGTCAATACTGACACCGACATCGGTGAGATATTTTGGATTGTTGCCCAAGGCACCAGAAAATCCGCCAAGCAGTTGGTTTGAGATGTCTTGTTGTAGCCACCGAATAGACCAGTCGGTACCGAGCGGGGCTTGGGTGTAAGTCGGGTTTCCATCGGCGTTATCAGTCCCTTTGGTCGGTTCGGTTTTGGTTTTGATGTAATCCATCAAATCATTGACTTTTGTCAGCAAAGTGTTAACATTGTCTTCCACGCCGGTGTTGTTTTTGGTAACATCAATGGTTGCCGAACCGGCTGCTTTTAAATCGATGGACAGCCCTTGAATCACATCGGTGAGACCGGTATTTTTACCACGTTGAATATTAGTGATGCCGTTGATGGTGAATTTGGCATCTTTCGCGGTGCGGAGTTCAGCGCCGACTGCAAGTGTTCCCCCTGCCCCGCCACCGCTGGCGCTCAGAATGCCCAAATCTTGCAATACAGTGCCGCTGGTGTCATCTAGTTTTATTGCCCCGGATAACCCGGGGCGCTGGGCGGTGAGCACCATGCGGCGATCAACGATGGTGGCTTGCACTTCATTCCCATCGGCATAGGTGGCACTGTTGATGTTGGAAAGGATGTCATTCAGACTGTCGGTGCTGGCAACGGTGACACTGGCTCCCTGTGCCGTGTAGGTGGCGTTGGCGGTATTCGCGCCGCCATTCAACTGAGTAGCGGTTGGATCGCTGGCAGCAAACGTGATGGTCATTCCGCGCGCCGTATCAAATGTGGTACCGGAAACATTGCTGTAATCTTGCCAATTGCTGGTGGTCGCTGTGCCGGTATCGGTGGTGTCATCAATGCGGACGGCTTTGCCATTGCTATCAACAACGCGGAATTGCCAATTGACTGCGTTATTCGGGTCTTGCCGAAATTCAACGGAATATGTCTCGCTGCCCAGTTGTGTTTCGCCGGAAACAACCGAGCCCGTGCCGAAGCCGGTGACGGGGTTACCGGAGCCAACATTTCCGGAAACACTGGCAGCCGATGCGCCGCCGATAACAAATGTGCCCGAATAACCCAGAGCGACGCTCGTTTGGTTTTGCTGCGCCGAGCCAAGTTGATGTGCGGCGGCGAGGTTAGAAACGGTGAGATTGTACGACCCGTCTACTGCGTTGGTACCGTCAAGCGATGCAGTTGCGACATTCACATTGGGGTCGACATTGGTTATGGAAAGCGATTTGGTGGCAAAGGCGTCGGTGGTTCCGTAGGTTGTGCTGGACAGCGCCGAAATAGCGGTCTGTATATCGGTGATTTTGGTGGTGATATCGCTATAAATGGCATTCTTCACATTTAACGTATCGCGTTGAGATTGCAGTTTCGTCAGCGGTCGCCGTTCGTATGCCATTGTTTGGTTTACCAACTGAGTTACCCATTGCGGGCTGGTTGGCGATATACCTGATACCATCATTCAATCTCCTTTATCCGGCTAGGGCTACTCCTGATGTTATCTGCCCCATCGGAGAGCTATAGCGGTTTTGTGTTGCCGGTGTTGCGGTCGGTTGATATTGTTCGCGAATTTGCACCCACGCATCCCGCAGTTCGCGCAAGAGATTTGCGGCTACGTCAAACTCACTTTGTCGCCCCAATTCTCCGATATACTGATAGAGTCGGAAAAAACCCAGGGCAACATCTGCATCGTAGCTGTAATCGAGTGCATCGCGCAATACACCAATTGCCTTTGTTAATCGGGGCAAGTCATTTTGTCCGCAACTAGCGAGGGCGGCATCATACGCCATTATCAACAAATCAAGGGGGCTGGCTCCGGCTATTTGGTTCATGCGGTAGGTTTGGGTTACTGTTTGTAAATTGGTCATTGTATTTACCGTATCCTTATCCCAAAAAATTTGGCGATAGTGTTGGCGTGAGAGGGATATTACATCCCCTCACGCCGTAACCATTGCCTGGTTTATCGGAACAGGCTTAAAATGCCCTGCGGAGCGGCATTCGCCTGAGCCAGCATGGTGATTGATGTCTGTTGCAGAATACTGA
>CAYZQQ010000111.1:0-3398 GCA_964480075.1 uncultured Anaerolineaceae bacterium | reverse complement strand
TGGTTCGCAAGGAATTCAGGGCGTTCAATGCGCCAATATTCGATGCAATTCGTGTGAAATCTACTTGTGCCATTTTAGTAACCTCCGTGTTTAATAGTTGGTTTCCTTACCATAAGTTTTGATAAATCTATGATGCATTGCTGACTATCTATTTCCGGCCATATCCCCCTTTCACTGCGTTAAATCTTAATGAGTTTCTTCAGTTATGGTGTTATTATCGGAAAGAGAGAGATATTCTTGAGGGGAATCACAATTATTTACGATGAATTTACGCTATTACGAGGATACTTGTGAGCAGAACTCGGATTATTGAACACCTCCGCGATTCAACTGCTGCGCAGTTTGCCATGCGAACATCGCTTCATCTTCTTTGCCCAGCGCGTTGAGCGCCACCGCCAGCGAGCGATATGCCCCAACGTGGGTCGGATGCAGGTCAATCAACACTGAAAACGCTGCCGCCGCAAATGCGTGTTTCTTCTGCTGCAACATTCGCGTTCCATGCTGCCAAATTGCTTCGGGGAGCGATAGCTCCAATCCCTCCGCCAATTGTTCCAAATTTTGTTGAATCCATGGTTGTTCCGGGGCGTGCAGCCGCGCTTGCAGCAGATAGGTCATCGCTTTTTCCCCATTATTCTGCTGAATGGCAATAAATCCAAGCAAATTCATCGCGCCGGCATCTTCCGGGTTGGCTTGCAGGGCGATATGACACAGTCGCTCCGCCGATGCGAAATGACGTGTGCGCAACACATACTCTGCCAATGCAACCCAATCGCCCGAGTCCGGTTCGCTGAGCGCCATTGCCTGTGCTTGCGCTGCCGCGGCGCTGTGCCACCGTTCGCGATTGTTTTCAACCCGTGCCCACAATCGCAGTGCCGGTGGATTGCCCATTGCCACCGGTTCGAGCATATCGCACGCCGCTTCAAATTCGCCGGCATCAAACAGCCGCCGCGCAGCATCATAGCACGCGGGCGGGGTCGGGGTCAGCGGAACCTGTTTTACCGCCAACATTTCTAAAAATGCCTGTTTCGCCCGTGAGTATTCTCCGCGCAATAAATACACCTGCCCCAACACCGCTTCAATTTTACCGGCAGACCATGCCTGCCCCAGCATATCGCTTTCCGGGGGGATGCGCTGTGCCCGCATCAGCCACTCCACCGCCGCATCCAGTTCATCCAGCCCAAAATAAAACAACCCCGCGACCACCGCCAAATGTCGCCGTTTGGAAAACCGTTCCAGCGCCAGGTTCAGCACGCGCCGCGCATCGTCCATCCGTCCGGCATTGTTATAAATATCCAACAATCCCGTGTGCGCCTGATACATATAAATATCCCAATTGAGTTCCGATGGCGGGTCAAGCAGCACGGCTTCATAATCCTCCGCCGCCTGTTCCGGATCACCCAAAATGGACAAGCTGGCGGCACGATGGTATCGCCAGTAAAGATTGTCCGGTTCTTTCTCCAGTTCTCTATTGATGATTGCTATATTTCGACGGGCTTTGGCTTTGTAATCGTCAATTTTGATGCTGTAGCCGGTGTGTTGAACATCAATATTGGTACGTGCCACGACCATCTTCAAATCAATCACATCCGACGCAATCGATTCGTGCAGTGCCCCGCGAAATTTTACCCCGCGATGGTTGCGGAATAGCCGAAAATGCTCCACAACAGCATCGGCGCTGCCCGCGCCCATGCCGTGGCTGACCACCCGGCACATATAAACATCCGCTTTGCCGGACGTGACTGCCTGTTTGAGTTTGGCAGGTCCCGCCGGTTCGAGCCGGTCATCGGCATCCATCCAGAAAATCCAATCGCCGGTAGCATGGCGAATGGACTCGTTCCGCGCGGCGGCAAAATCGTCAATCCAGTCGAAATGGAACACTTTTGCGCCGAGTGATTCCGCAATTTCCACCGTGCGGTCGCCGGAGCCGGTATCCACCACAATAATTTCGGTAGCAAAATCACCCACCGATTTGATGCACGCTGCCAGATTAGCTTCTTCATTTTTAACAATCATGCACAGTGACACCGTTGGATATGTTTGCGGGGCGTGTTGCCCGTCAAAGGTTAAGGTTGGTCCCTGAATGAATTTCCGTTTTAAAACCGGTCGTGTTTTTCGATATGCCATCGGTTTTCTGTCCTGTGTTTCTGATTTTTAAGGTTGTAATTCATCTTGTTCCAATTGCTGTGCCACCTGCCATACCGCCATCGCATCCTGCGCCATTCCTGCGCCGTGCAATGCCACCCCCAGCGATTTGTATGCCGTAATATCTCGCGGTGCAATATCCACCAGCAGCGCGAATGCCTCCACCGCTACGGGGTACTCACGGCGGTTGATGAGCCGCAATCCATGCTGCCGAATGACTTCCAGCGGCGAAACAGATAGCAATTCCGCGACCCGTTTCAGCAGCGAAAATGCCTGCTCGCGTCCGCCATCCGTCAACGCCAAACTAACCGTGTCGGCGATGGTGTGCCAAAAATCCGTATTTTGCCGAATGATGGTCTGCAAATCTTCGGCATCGGGGTTGGCGGGCGACTGTTGCAGCGACAGCGCACACAATCGCGCCGCGCTGTGAATTTCGCCCGTTTTAAGGATGACCGCTGCGGCGAGTTGCAGCCAATCGGCGGCAGATGGGTCGCCCAGCCCAATAGCTCGCGCTTGCGCCGCCACCGCATCCGCCCAATTTTGCGATTGGTGATATGCCTGCGCCAACAGGTTCAGCGCCGGGGGATAATTGCCCGCCCGCGACGCCAGAGCCGTCACCACTGTTTCGGCGTCACCCTGCGCTATCTGCCGTTGCCGGCGGCGCAGTTCCGCATCGCCCGGCGGGGGCATCGTGTCTCCCACTGCTGCCAGTGCGCGGTACTGTGCCCGCGCCTGCTGCACATCGCCCAGCAGCAAATATGCCTGCCCCAAATACTCATTGAGCGTGCCGGGCAGCCACGTTTGCCCCTGCATTTCCAGCGATTCGGGGGGCAACTGCTGCGCCTGTGCCAGCCAGTGCCGGGCGGTATCGGGGTCATCGCGGTCAAGATAGAACATCCCGGCGGCGATAAACAAATGCTGCCGCCGCGGAAATCGCGTCATCGCCCGCTGCAACAGTGATGCGGCGGCTTCGGTGCGGCGCAATTTGCTGTACAGCGAAATAAGCCACAGATGGCTATAATAAAATTCTACTTCACTGATACCGCGTCCCTGCGCCGCAACCACAAATTCCAGCGCCTCAATCGCCGGTTGATGTTCGCCCAGCATTGCCAGCGACAGCCCCAAATGATGATGCCAGCGCACATTTTGCGGGTCTGCCGCCAAACATTGGCGAATGATGTGTAAATTGCGGCGCGTTTTCTGTTTGAACACATCATCGCCGAGCACATACCCGACGTGCTCAATTTCGATGTTGG
>CAYZQQ010000110.1:0-9272 GCA_964480075.1 uncultured Anaerolineaceae bacterium | reverse complement strand
GGAACCCGAACCCCCAGCGACAAAGCTGTCTGCTACGATTGTCACGGTATCCATAACATCCGAAAGCCGGATGACCCGCTTTCAACCATTTACCCCGACAACCTTCAGCACACTTGTCAGCAATGCCACACTCAAGCCAGCATCCGTTTCCCCCAGGCATGGGTAAGCCATTACATCCCCAGTTGGGAGAATACACCGGCGTTATATGTGGTGAACATGGCATACAAATTCGGGCTTATTCCGCTGACAATGGGGTTTTTCCTGCTATACATCGGCTTGGATGTACGGAAACGTTGGTCTGATAAACGCAAAAAAATGCGTCAGGCTGTTGAAGCGGCAAAGGAAGCGTTGAAAGATGACTACGATTTCACAGAGTAATTCCGCTGTCCCGACGAATGACAACACGCCATCGGTAGAAACTATCAAAAAACGGTTGCTCAAGCGGAAAATTGCCACCGCAAAAAAACTCGCCGCCCGGGTGCAGGTTCAACCCGACGGCACACGGCTCATCCGACGTTTCATGAAGACCCAGCAAACGGAGCATCAGATTTTGATGGTCACCTTTTTCGCACTGGCGCTCACCGGATTGTTGCAGAAATACAGCCAGACGACGGCTGTCCTGGTGGTCATCAGCCTTTTTGGCGACATTGATACATTACGTGTCATCCACCACCTGTTTGCCGTGATACTTATAGCTCAATCAGTTTATCACATATTCCATTTGTTAGATATGTGGTTCGTAAAAGCTGAACACGGTTCTATGACGCCAATATGGCAGGATTTCAAAGACCTCGTCAGGATGCTGAAGTTTAATCTCGGCAAAGCGGCGCACCGTCCGGAATTCGACCGGTACAGCATCGAAGAGAAAATTGAGTACTGGGCGCTCTTATGGGGCACACCACTGATGATTATAACCGGCATCATGATGTGGTTTCCCATTCAAGTGACCACACTCTTGCCCGGCGATACCATTCCCGTTGCGCGGGCGTTACACGCTTGGGAAGCAATTTTGGCAACGTTGGCAATTTTAACTTGGCACACCTACCACACGGTGATAAAGGAGAAAAACGACAGCATCTTTACCGGGTATATGACCGAAGCAGCGATGAAACACGAGCATCCATTGGAGTACCAGCGCATTATGGCGGCGTACCGTTACATAACTGAATATGCCGTCGCTACCGCGCCATCGGCGCAAACAGCACAAGAAAATACGATAAAGGTGGCACAGAACGTTGGAAAAAAAGCAGAAACAAAAACAGAAGCGGAAAGGGATCAGATGGTTCCTGACGGCGGCTAGAATTACAATCGATTTAAGCAACCCCAAACATCGACGCAACTTGTTTCTAGGCTTTGTCGGATCAATTGTTTTCGGGTTGGTTCTGCTGGCAGGCGGTTTAAAGGGATATGAATTTACCGAGAGCGCCGATTTTTGCGGCGGCATTTGTCATCCTATGGCTTCTGAATTTGTGCGTTATGAACAATCGCCCCACGCGAATATTGATTGCGCCAAATGCCACATCGGTCCGGGAACATCATTCTTTGTACGCTCGAAAATTGATGGCCTCAGACAAGTGTATGCAGTTCTTGCCAATACGTATAAC
Source organism: uncultured Anaerolineaceae bacterium (assembly GCA_964480075.1). Lineage (GTDB taxonomy): Bacteria > Chloroflexota > Anaerolineae > 4572-78 > 4572-78 > JANTHQ01. The sequence goes on along the minus strand of CAYZQQ010000110.1, from coordinate 7,668 downwards.
CGTCCTATCAAGGGACCGGTGCATAACTTGCGTCCCGCGCGTGATACTTGCGAGGAATGCCACAAGCCGACTGGCTTCAAAGATAACATTATCAAAACCAAACAGCATTATGATAATGACGAAGTAAACACGCCGGTACAGTCCACCCTCATTTTAAAAATGGGTGGCTGGCGTGAAAAAACGGGTGTGAGCGAAGGCATCCATTGGCACATCACCAGCCGGGTGTACTATATTCCGGCGGATGACCGCAACCAGGTCATTGCTTGGATTGGCGTGGAGCAGAAAGACGGCTCCCGGAAAGAATTTTTTGCCCGTGATATGTTGAATATGGATCGCGAATCATTTGTGAAAGATGCCAAAAATAAGGGTCGTATTCATGAAATGGATTGTATTGATTGCCACAACCGCGCGGCGCATTATATCCCCTCCCCCACAGAAGTGGTGGATGGTGCCATCAAAGAGGGGCTTATCTCTCGTGATTTGCCCTATGTGCGGAAAAAAGCGGTGGAAATCCTGACCCCAGCCTATCAGTCTCTCCAGGATGGGCACGAAGCTATCGAAAGCCTGCGCGATTATTACAAAATGGAGTATCCCGATATGTACGCCAAGTATACCTCGGAAATTGACGAAACAATCAGCATATTAATTGAGATTTTCGATAAAACGAACTTTCCTGATATGAACCTAAATTGGCAAACCAATCCCGCCAACGACCGCCATCGTCCGTCTTTGGGGTGTTTCCGATGTCATGATGGCAAGCACGTATCCATAGATAATCGTGGAAACGAACTTGAAACGGTGAGCGTGAAATGTAACTTGTGCCACACCGTGCCCATTGTGGGGCGCGGCAATGACCGGCTGGTCGAAGCGCCGGTTGTGGTGGGGGATGTGCCGGACACTCATGCAGACTTTCGCTGGACGATTGAACATCGCAATACCACGATGCAGCAGCGAGAAGAATGCTATCAGTGCCATGGTCAGGGCTTCTGCAATAATGGCATCTGCCATAGCCTCAACCACCCCGAAGATATGCTCTTTACCCATGCCGATGAATATAAAAAACAGGGTGACCAGGTTTGCTATACCTGCCATCAGGATATTTTGTGCAGTCGATGTCACCCCGGAGGCATCATCAATAACCCGTAACGCCGGAAATTAGGAAATTTGGAGAGGAAATATCAACTATGAAACAGGTATCGTCAAAACAAACCGCTTTGAGTAATCAAACGCTCATCCGCGCCATCATAGCCGCTATCGTTCTGCTGGCGTTGGTGGGTGTCGCCTTCGGTGGATATTATTACTGGGATCGCTACGTTCGGATTGGCGATAAATCCCCGCTGGAACTGGATATTGAACATATGGAGCAGGCTATCCGCGCTGACCCGCAAAATCCCGACAACCGGGTGGCGCTGGCGCAATTCTATCTGGCAAAAGGAATGATATCTGATGCGTTTGACCAAGCCACACAGGTGCTGAACGCATTTCCGGACAATGATGGTGCATTGCTGGTTGCCGGTATTGCCGGTGTGCGGATGGGGAATTATGAGACCGCAACCGCCCCGCTGGAAAAATTTGTGGCGGCGCATAAAGATGCGCCGATGGCAAATGCCGATACAGCCCTTGAGGCGGCATACTACTTTCTTGGTGAAAGTTATATGCAAATGGGAAAGCCTGCCGTTGCCATTCCAAACTTGGAAAGCGCATTGAGAATTACCCCGACGAATGCCGATACGCTCTATCAACTTGGCACAGCCTACCAATTCACCGGCGACGCCAAACATGCGCTGGAACAATATCACCAAGCGGTGCGACTGGTTCCCGATTTTGTAGAAGCTTACACCGGCATGATTGAAAGTTACAGCGCATTGAACCAGCCGGAATATGTGGCGTATGCGCGCGGAATGCAAGCCTTCAGCATGAAAGATTTCAGCACGGCGAAAACTCATCTGGAACGCGCCACCCAAACCCTGCCCGACTTTGCACCGGCGTTTTTGGGGCTGGGCTTAACGTATGAAAAACTTGAGATGTATGATCAGGCTTTGGTGGCATTAGGCAAGAGCATCGAATTGAACCCCAATGATTTTGCCGCCCAACAATCTTATGCCCACGTTCAGGCGACTGTAAACGGACAAAATATTCAGTGATAGCGTGGCTAAAATGACAAACAACGTACCCGAAAAAGACTTGCAACCGAATAATCCGGCGGCAGAGCCGAAAGAAATATCTGTTGATGAAGAAGACGAAAAAGAAGACAAACGCCGTCGGCTATTGCTGCTGTTGCTATTGCTGCTTTTATTGCTGTTGTGCTGTATCGCCGGATTGTTCTTCCGTTACGTTCAAAAACCGGAACCATTGCCGGATATGCTTCCCCTGCCGGTGGAATTGAACTATCCGCCCCATTACCTATTTTCATTCTATGGGGTAGACCAGCCGGTCGGGGTAGCTATGTCGCCGGATGAATCCCAAATTTACGTGACGGAAACGGGAGGCGACCGGATGATAAAAGTATTTGACCGCGATGGGAATCTGGTCAATTCATTCACCGAACCACGCACTATCCCCGGACAACGTGCCCCGGTATATGTGGATACCAACAGCGCCGGACGTGTCTTTGTGACCGACCGGTTGCAGCATAGCGTTTATATATTTGACGTGTATGGCTTGTACATCGACTCGATTTTGGGCCCTGACCTAAGCTTGAGCGAATATGTGAGCAAACATGTGGGAAGCATCGAACCCGGTGTATCGTATGCCTACAATGTTTTTGAGGCGGAGGTACATTATCAAAAAAGTGGCGAAGATGAGCTGAATTTCCCTGCACCGGATTATGAAGCGTGGTCGCCGTTGGGCATTTATATCACCAATGATGACACCATGCTGGTGACGGATGTGGCAGAAAAAGACAACGCCGTCCGCATTTTTCAGCCGGATGTAATCCGTGCTGTGACGCTGCAAACCTTCGACCCGCCGCAGAAGTTGTTCGGCGCGTACGGGCAGGGGAATGGACAATTCTTGTTCCCTAACGCCGCCGTACAGGGGCAGGATGGGCGCATTTACGTGACCGATGGGAACAATGGGCGCATATCGGTTTGGGACGGTGAAGGGAACTTCCTGTTCCATTATGGACAAGGCTCCGGCGATGGGGCGCTGAGCTTGCCACGTGGCAGCACCATCGATGGGCGTAATCGTTTATACGTGGTGGATGCGGTTGGGCAGGATATCAAAACGTATGATATTTCAGGGGTACAACCGGAATTCCTCTTCACCTTTGGCGAATGGGGGCTGGATGATGGGCAATTCAATTATCCCAATGATATTGTGACCGACAGCAGCGGACGGCTCTACATCACCGACCGTGAGAACAATCGTATTCAGGTGTGGTCTTATTAAAGATTGTTCCACATAATCTGTCGGAAAGGGGGTGGTCACCAAAAATTATAGCAACGAATGAAATGCCACAACAAGTAGTCAAGTAGCATCAAAGAAGTTTCAACGTTTCTGCTAAATTCTGGGAGGAATACGGTAAAATGAAAAAATTAGGATTAGTCACAATTGTTGTCTTCGTTCTGCTCTTTGCCATGGTGGGCGTTGCCTCTGCTAACGGTGGACCCCACGGCGGATATACTGCCACCACCGACGCATGCGCCGGCTGCCACCGCGCGCACACCGCCTCCGGCGCGAAATTGCTGGTTGCAGCAGATACCACTCCACTTTGTATGACCTGCCACGGTACATCTGCGACCGGATCTGTGTTGAATGTCAATGATGGTGTGAAAGAAGCCACTGCGGGTTCCAATGCCGGAACAGCCTTGATGGGAGGTGGGTTTACCAATTACAATAGCACTGCCACAACGTCCAGTCATGACGTAACCAGTGGAACCGCCACCAATGCCTGGGGTAATGGCGGCGGACGGGGTGTTGCTTCGGCATTGGCCGGTGGCGCAAGCTTGAACTGCGCTTCCTGCCACGACCCACACGGCTCCAGCAACTACCGCATCATCAAAACCACCGTGAATGCCACTGCCGTGACCGTGGCTCAGGTTGATGAAGGTTCACAAGCCTACGACGCTGAAGTATGGGGCGCCGGCCAGAGTAATGTCTGCGCCGCCTGCCACAGCGATTACCACATCACCGCAGCCGGCTCCGGTAGCAACCTTGGCTTGCTGGCAAGTGGTGGCACGGCTCACCGTGTTGGCATGCCATATGCCTACGGTGCCAATGTCGACCCTGAAACAACAGGGTATACAGACTCCAGTAGTAACACTGTTACGGTCCCGCTGGCTACTGTTGGGGTAGATAAGACAGTCGAATGCCAAACCTGCCACTTGCCGCACGGTACTTCTTCAGCTATGACCGGTTTTGCTGCAAGCAATGGTAGCGTTGCCGGCGACAGCGCCTTGCTCCGCCTAGACAACCGTGGTGTCTGCGAAGCTTGTCATCAGAAATAAGCTAAGCCCGCGAGGGTAACGCCTCTGCTTGCTCTCGGCTCCACCATCGGGTGGGGCGGGGAGTTTGCGGTACACGAAGGGAGGCTCAATGAATGTACGATTAGTTGTCACGCTGGGTTTATTGGCGTTGCTAGCTATACTGGTGATGCCCGCGGAGACAGTACTGGCAGACAATGGACCTCATGGTGGGTACACTGCCACTACCGATGCCTGCGCCGGCTGCCATCGGGCACACACCGCCAGCGGCGCCAAACTGCTGGTGAGTGACGTGCCCAACCTGTGTATGTCCTGCCATAGCTCCACCGCCACCGGCGCGGATACCAATGTGGAAGACGGTGTCTACACTGAACGTGATGCCACGCTTGATGGTGAAGGGCTTGTCAACCACGGGTTGAAGGGGGGTGGTTTTGTGAACGCCATAATGGACGTGCGGTTTGACTTAACTGCCACCAGTGAACCGGTTACCTCAAAACACAACTATGATGGTACTATCGGTACCGTTTGGGGGAACGGCGCTATCGGTTCCGAGGCAGGACAAACCGGCTTTGCGCTGACCTGCACTAACTGCCACGACCCGCATGGCAATGCCAGCGCCACCAACGGTCCTACCTATCGCCTTTTGCGCGCCATTCCGAATGGCTCCGGCGCAGGAGGTGGTGTGGATGTTACTGATGAAAGTACTAAGTTTTACACCGTTGCTAACACCGATAATGAATACTTCGGTGTAGGTTATGGCGCGCGCAGTGCGATGCTTTCAAATTGGTGCGCTCAATGCCACACCCGACACGCCGCACCCAGTGGCAGCGCAACTACGAATTCCGGTGACCCCATCTTTACCTTCCGTCACACCACCACCGGTGCAATGGTGGGTTGTATGAATTGCCACGTCGCTCACGGGACATCGGCAAAGGCACAAGGGTTTGCCAGTGGCGTGGCTTGGCCCGATGGCAGTGCCCCGACCGGGAATGAACGCAGCAGTCTGCTCCGGTTGGATAATCGCGGGGTTTGCGAACAGTGTCATCTTAAATAATGGCACACAGGATTTGGGGGGGTGTTCATCCCCCCAAATCCCATTTGTTACGTTTGAAAAATCGTTGTAATAACAGTTGCCAAAGTCATTTTGAAATCATTCTGCCAATCGTATTTGTTTTATTTTGCAGTATTATTTTTCAGAAAAAGAGCCGTACCGACGAATGGCAGCGAAGATATTATCTTATGATGAACTTATACCGACCACAGGCATCATCCCGGCATATAAACCGATGGCTCTTGTTGATAATTCTGCTGGGGGCAATAATGTTTATTGCGTTTCAATATCCTGTTCCTGCGCAAGCGAATGGCGGTCCCCATGGCGATTACATCGCCACCACCGGTGCCTGCGCCGGATGTCACCGGACGCACACGGGCAATAACGCCCGCTTGCTGCCCACCGCCGCGAATGACAACGCGTTTTGTTTTGCGTGCCACAACGGCAACGGCGCCGCACCTGCCCCCGTCATCTCTACCCATGGCAACACCGATTTCATCGGGCGGGCAGAGGGAACATTCGCGCTGAATTGCACCCAGTGTCATGACCCGCATGGCAGTAAGACCAATATTTTCAGCATAAAAAATTATGTGCTGGTGCAGGGTGGTGCCGGGACGCTGACGACCGGACCGATACAGTTCACGGCAGTGACCGGAACGAACTCCTTTGACGATGGCGTCAGCACGGTGAACAGCCAAGTGTGCGTGGCGTGTCACGATACCGCCGCCAACCCCGGATACCCGATGACCGGGCACACCGGCGGCGCGGGGCATTCGGGCGGCAACGATTTCACCGGGCAAGATTGTACCTCGTGCCATTTCCACAGCGCCGATAACGATTACAGCACTCAAGACGGCTTTATGCCGGCCGGCGGGTGTACCGTCTGCCACGCCTCACCACAGGGCTCGCGGCGGGCAGTGGTGAATGAATTCGGACAAACCAGCCATCACGTGCAGGGGCAGGTCACCGATGTCGATTGTCAGGTTTGCCACGACACATCCAACCACCAGAGCGGCACAATATACATCAACAATGTGGATTTGCCGGGGACATCGTATGCTTACAACCCTGCCGACCCGACTACGGTTGAGACGGCGTGTCTGGCGTGTCACGATGCCAATGGTGCGGGTGGTGCGGCGCCGTTCAGTGATGGCATTATGCCGCCGGTAATTGATGCAACGTTGTGGGGAATGACAACCCACGCCCAAGCCTCGGCGAATGGTGCGGGTACGTGCTTCGATTGCCATACCAATGGACATAGTTCGCCCCAAAATAACATCCTGCTGGATACTTATGTGATGACGGATTATACCAACTGGAACACCACCAACTACCAATTGTGCTGGCAATGCCATGACCCGGCGAAAATTGTAGGAACCAGCAGTATGAATAGAGCTACCAACGCTTTTGACGATTCACACTGGCAGCACGTGCAGAGTGAACAAGCGCCGTGCGTGGCGTGTCATAATCCGCATGCGCCGCCATGATGCCGCTGAACAGGGGTTGGTGGACTTTAGCTACGCGCTGGCAAACGGCTTTGATATGCAGCTCATCGGCGGGCGCACCGCCAGCACCGCCTTCTGGATTAATGGCAATACCGGCTATTGTTATATTGCTTGTCACAACAAAGACCACACGCCGGAAAACTACCAACGGCGCAGTACCAACACGCTCTGGCGCATCGTTCAGCCTGATTATGATTACATCTTCAAAGTATTTTTACCGCTGGTATATAAAGACGCGCCTGAGCCACCGCCGGTACCAATACCTTGATGACATTGAAAGGAGGTTCACGGAACAAAACCATTTCTGCCACAACGCCTCTCGCCCGTTAGAACGAGTCAAAAGAGTGAGAGACGGTTTTCAAAGAAAACGGAGGAATAATGACGTTGCAAAGATCAGTGCAAGCATTGCAGATGATCATTGTCGTGGCGGCACTTCTGTTCGTCAGTGGAACCATTGATGTGGTCACGGTTTCCGCAAACAGCGGTCCCCACGGAAGTTACACCGCACTCACCGATGCGTGTGCCGGATGCCACCGGACACACACCGCGGGAACCGCAAAATTATTGATTGACAGCGTGCCGAATTTATGCCTGACCTGCCACGGGAACGGCTCGCCCGGTGCGAATACCGATGTGATGAACGGCGCATACGATGGCGGCGGCGACCTGTTGGGCGGTGGATTCGCCT